>NZ_JBZMXT010000010.1:0-49414 GCF_058506495.1 Methyloceanibacter sp.
CGGGCCGCATGCGGCCCGGTCGCATGCCTGCAGGGCCTCTTTCAATTGATCAGCCGTCCAGCGTCCCTCGCCGACACATTTCAGCGAGCCGACCATGGACCGCACCTGATTGTGGAGGAATGAGCGCGCGGAGGCTTCAACCCTGATGATTTCGCCATGCCGCGAAACGTGGAACCGGTCGAGTGTCTTCGCCGGCGATGCCGCCTGACACTCGGCGGAGCGAAACGTCGTAAAATCGTGATGGCCGAGGAGTCCTTGCGCGGCTGCATGCATGGCCTCAGCGTCGAGTGGCTTGAACACGCCCCAGGCCCTGTTGCGCTCCAGCGCCAGCGGCGGGCGCCGATCGACAATGCGATAGAGGTAGTGGCGCGCCTTGGCCGAGAAACGTGCATCAAAACCTCTGGCCACATAGTCGCATGACAGAACGGAAATGGGATCTGGTCGCACCTGCGCATTCAGGGCATCGCGCACCTTTGCTGGCGCCCAGTCTTTCTCAAGGTCGAGATGGGCGACTTGGCCTGTTGCATGCACGCCCGCATCCGTGCGCCCTGCGCCGCGCGGGATGGCGGCCTCGCCCGAGAACGCACGAACCGCCTCCGACAACCGTCCCTGTACGGACATTTGGCCGTCCTGTACCTGCCAGCCTACGAAGGGGGTGCCATCATATTCCAATGTGAGCTTGTAGCGGGGCATCCGTTAGTCTGCCTCAACAAGCGAGCTGCCAGGCGGCAGGTCGATGCCACGCAAGAAGGCATCAGATAACATGGGCTTCTTGCCGGCTCTCTGGACACGAGTTAGGCGCACCGCTCCTTCCGAGCAAGCGACCGTCAGGCGATCGTCCAAAAGCGTACCCGGTGCGCCATGTCCTTTTTCCCTAGTGGCTTCTTGGACTTTGACACGCTCAGTCTTACCGTTCCTCACAATCTGGAACCAGGCGCCCGGATACGGCGACAATCCACGAATGTGATCGTGGACTTCCCTCGCGGGCCGCGCCCAATCGATCTGGGTCTCTTCGTTCGAGAGTTTCGCGGCATAGGTCGCAAGACTATTGTCTTGCTCGATGCAACGAAGTTCTCCCTCATCGAGAGAGCCCAGCACCTCGACCATCAACTCCGCCCCAATAACAGACAGTGCATCATGCAATGCGCCCGCGTTCATGTCTGGTCCGATTGCGACGCGCTCCATGAGGCAAACCGGTCCTTCGTCGAGCCCTGGCGTCACCCGCATAATGGAAACACCGGTTTCGGGATCGCCTGACATGATAGCCCGGTTTATCGGAGCAGCCCCTCGCCAGCGTGGCAGCAAAGAGGCGTGGATGTTGAACACCCCGTAGCGCGTCCCGTTGAGGATTACCTTCGGCAGAATGAGCCCATAGGCCACGACGACCGCCGCGTCGGCTTCTAGGGCAGCAAACTGTCTCTGTTCGGCTGGGCTCTTGAGGTTTTCTGGCACCCGCACGGGCAGGCCAAGCGCCTCGGCTTCTAAGTGTACCGGTGACCTGCGCAACGCCATGCCGCGCCCTGCCGGCCGCGGCGGCTGCGTGTAGACCGCTACAACATCATGCCCAGCTGTGGCGATAGACAGCAGCGCAGGAACAGCAAAGTCCGGCGTACCCATAAAGATGATCTGCATGAGCCGGTCTTAGGCTGGTTCTATGCATAAGGGAAGCCGCTACGCTGGGATCTACGTCGTCGCTGCGCGCTTCTGCTTGGTAAATTTCCGAACGATCATGTCGCGCTTCAGCCGTGACAGATAGTCGATGAATAGGACGCCATTCAGATGGTCGACCTCATGCTGCACGATTGTGGCCAGAAATCCATCGAGCTCCACCTCTCGTGGCTTCCCCTCACGGTCGAGATACGACACGCGCGCGGCAGCCGGTCGCTCGACCTCGGCTGTCACCTCGGGAATTGATAGGCATCCTTCCTCGTAGATGCGCATCTCCTCGGAGCGGTCCAGAATAATAGGATTCGCCATGGCGATTGGCGCAGGCTCCTCTTCGTCGCGCGCAGGGTCCATTACAATCACGCGGCGGAGGATCCCAATCTGAGGCGCCGCAAGTCCGACGCCAGGCGCGTCGTACATGGTCGCGAGCATGTCGTCCATGAGCGTGCGTAGTTCATCGTCCACGCGTTCAACGGGCTTAGCCGTCTGGCGTAACACCGGATCAGGAATGGTAATGATGGGGTGGGTTGTAGCCATATCTGACGCTGAGATAAGTACCGTTGGCTCTCGGGTCAATGCGCGCCATCGATCCGACGGTTCGTGCTGTCCCTCTGTATGTTCCCGTTTTGGTCTAGCTTCCCGAATCAGCCTATAGCTACGCCTATGGTTCTTGAGCCGCTTCAAGTCGGGACGATAACGGTCGACCCTGTTTTGGTTGGCCTGGTGCTTGCCGGCCTGGCTGTGCTCGCGCTGCTGATATTGGCGATTGTTACGATCGTTCATCTTATGCGCCGGAAGCAGGACGCCGTTGCCCAAGACGAACAACTGGGCGAGCTGCGCGTGCGGCTGCAGACGCTGGCCGAAATCAGCGTATCGCGGCACGGCGAGCTCGCGAGGGCCGTGAACGAGCGCCTCGACCGCATGACTCATAAGGTCGGAACAGATCTCAACGAGAGTGCCCGCAAGACGCACGAGACCATCTCGCGCCTTAACGAACGTCTTGCGGTCATCGATACGGCCCAGAAAAACCTGACGGATCTCTCCAGCAACATGGTCAGTCTTCAGGAGATCCTTGCCAACAAACAAGCCCGCGGCGCATTCGGCCAAATGCGCATGGAGGCCATCATCAAGGATGGGTTGCCAGCGGGCGCCTACACTTTCCAGGCGACGCTCTCGAACAACAAGCGGCCAGACTGCCTCCTGCATATGCCGAACATGCCTGCAGGCCTCGTGATCGATGCCAAGTTTCCGCTTGAAGGCTTCGAGGCATTTCGTGCCGCCCGCAGCGAGGAAGAGAAGAAATACGCCGCGCGGCGCATTCGCACCGACGTGGGCGAACACATCAAGGCGATGGCAGAGAAATACTTCATCGCCGGCGAGACTCAGGACACCGCTATTCTATTCGTCCCGTCCGAATCGATCTCTGCAGATTTGTCGGAACACTTCCCCGATGTTCTGCAAAAGGCCCATCGTGCGCGCATTGTCATCTGCGCTCCCAACATGCTGATGCTTGCGGTGCAGACCATGCAGGCAATCCTGAAGGATGTGCAGATGCGCGAGCAGGCACATCTCATCCAACGCGAAGTAGCCGCCCTCATGTCGGATATGGGCCGCTTTCGGGATCGGGTCCTCGATTTGCAACGCCATTTCGGTCAGGCCAATGCCGACATCGATAAGATTCTTACGTCGGCAGACAAGATCACCAAGCGCGGGCAAAAGATCGACCAGCTCGACTTCGACGAGGAGGTCCGAACCGCGCAAGTCTCGAGCAATGGACGGCCAATCTCACCAGCAACGGCGTCCGCGCCGAACGTGACCGAGGCAAGCACCGAGCGAGGCGTCCGCAAGAGGCCGCGGATCATCCGCCAGCCCGATCTCTTGGCCGGCGAATAGACAAGCAAGACAAAATGCAGGGCGCCAGGACTCCGAAGATAGTTGAAACAGGGCTAAGGCGCGTCCGCGCTGCGCGCGCTTTCGGCACCGCCAGCGCCCTCGCGCCTGAAGAGCTTATCTAGCGGCCAGAGCCCGCGCTTGGGTGCAAACAGGAAAGCCATCAGGAACACGAAAGCTTGCACAAGCACAATGCAGGCCCCCGTTGCGCCGTCGATGTGAAAGCTGATGAGCGTTCCCAGCACCGATGACCCGCACGCCACCGCAACGGCAATCGCAAGCATCCGCTCGAACCGGTCTGTGAGAATATAAGCAGTGGCGCCCGGTGCGATCAGCATGGCAATTACAAGGATGATGCCAACCGCTTTAATCGAACTGACGATGGTAAGGGACAGCAGAATCAGCAGTCCGTAGTGCAAAAGGTTGACCGGCAAACCGATCGCTCGCGCATGGTTTGGATCGAAGCAGAAAAGTAAAAGGTCGCGGCGCTTTGCGAACACGATCAGAAGGGTGCCGCCGGCGATAATTGCCGTTTCGATCAAATCGCCCACGGTAACACCGAGGACATTGCCAAACAGGATGTGATTGAGATGTTGATCCGTTTCGACCTTGGTGAAAAGCACAAGCCCCAAGCCGAACATCCCTGAGAACACGATTCCCATCACCGTGTCTTCTTTGACCCTGCTGTTGTACTTCAGATACCCGGTCGCTAGCGCACAGGCGAGACCAGCGACGAACGCACCAACCGCCAGCGGAATGCCGAGCACAAAGGCGATAACAATGCCTGGCAACACAGCATGGGCTATGGCATCGCCCATCAGAGACCAGCCCTTGAGCACGAGATAGCAGGACAGCACGCCACAAACGGCCGCGACGAGTAGCGACATGCCAAGCGCCCGCTGCATAAAGTCGTAAGCGAAGGGCTCTATGAGGAACGCGACCGGGTCCATCAGGCACTCTCCTGTATGGTAGGTCGCTCACGGATCGCGTTGCCTTCCCGAAGGTTTTCATCCTGGACAGCCCGTGCCTTGCGTCGCGCCGCGATCACCCCATGTTTCGGCGCGAAGTAGAACGCAGTCAAGAACAGCAAAGTCTGGAGCGTCACGATGACGCCGCCCGTCGCCCCGTCGATGAAATAGCTCAGATACGCGCCGACAAAGCTTGTTACCGTGCCGATCGCGACGGCGATAGCGATAAGACGGTCGAACCGATCTGTGAGCAAGTAAGCCGTCGCACCCGGCGTAACGACCAGCGCGATAACGAGACATGCGCCCACGGTCTGCAGCGCTGCCACCGTACAAGCGCTGAGGAGCGTAAAGAAGACCACCTTCAGCGTGCGCGTTTTCAAACCAATGCTTTGCGCATAGGTCTCATCGAAGAAGGTGATCATCAGGTCTTTCCAAATGAAGAACAGCACAGCGAATGAGATGGCTGCGATGATGACGACCTGCATGGCATCCTCGTCAGGGATCGCGAGAATGTTCCCAAGCACAATTGTTTGGATTGAGACCGAGGTCGGATACAGCGAAGCCATGAGCACGCCGAGCGCAAAAAGCGTCGTGAACACAAGGCCAATCGTTGCGTCCTCACGCAGCCGGGAGTGCTGCTTCACGAACGCCATGCCGAGCGCCGCCAAGATGCCCGCGAAGAAAGCCCCGGCGGCAAAAGGCGCGCCGATGATGTAGGCGCCAGCAACGCCGGGCACGATAGAATGGCTTAGCGCGTCGCCCATCAACGACCAGCCTTTGAGCATCAGGTAACAGGACAGGAATGCGCACACCGCACCCACGAGCGCGCTCACCCACATCGCTTTCCACATGTAGTCGTACGCGAACGGAACAAGGAGTTCTGACAAGAGCTCACTCATTCGCTACGTTCCCGATCGGCTTTGCCTGCGTTCGTCTTCTTTTTGCTCTTCTTCACGCCATAGAAGACCAGAGGCCGCTCGTCGTCCGTGATGACGTTGAGGCTGCGTGCGTCGTCGTCTTTGTGGAGCGCATGTCCGCTCAACTCGAAGTTCCGCAGCACACCTCCGAATGTGCGCTCGAGGTTTTCTTGGGTGAAGGTCTCCGCGGTCGGCCCCGCCGCCAATACCGTACGATTCAACAACACGACTTGATCGCAGAAGTCGGGAACGCTGCCGAGATTGTGCGTCGAAACTAGGATCAAATGACCGGCATCGCGCAACTCGCGCAACAAATCGATGATTGCGGACTCCGTTGTCACATCGATGCCGGTAAACGGCTCGTCGAGCAGGATGATGCGTCCTTCTTGGGCCAGGGCACGGGCGAGGAAGACGCGCTTCTTCTGTCCGCCTGAGAGTTCACCGATTTGGCGCGTGCGATAGGCCGTCATGTTCACGCGTTCCAAAGCTTCATCCACTTTTCTGCGATCTTCTTTGGATGGAATACGGAACAAGTTCATATGGCCGTACCGGCCCATCATAACGACGTCATCGACGAGAACCGGGAAGTTCCAGTCAACGTCCTCACTTTGCGGAACATAAGCGACAATGTTCTGGGAAACCGCTTCGTCTACAGGCAGGCCACAGAGCCGCACCTCGCCGGCGGAGGGCGTCACAAAGCCCATGATCGCTTTGAATATCGTCGATTTGCCGCTGCCGTTGACACCCACGAGCGCGCAGATTGTTCCTGGCCCCAGTTCAAACGAGGCATCACGAACGGCTGTGAAACCGTTCGGATAGGTTACGCTTAAATCTTCAACCGAAATGCTCGGGGCGGCGGCTTGGGCGTCTGTTCGGGGCAGCAAATCAAGACGGTTCATCAGCCTCTTCTCCAACCTCCGTCGTCTTGCTGGCCCGCTCGCATCTCTTAGGACCCTTGCGCGTTCTCAAAACCCTTTGCGACTGTATCGACCGTCACACTCAAAAGGTCCAAATAGGTTGGAACGGGACCACCTTCCTTGCTCAGCGAGTCGACGTACAAGACGCCGCCGTAAGAGGCGCCGCTTTCCTTCGCGACCTGCTTCGCCGCCCGATCAGAGACGGTGCTTTCGGAGAAGACGACGGGTATTCCGTTTTCTTTCACAAGCTCAATCACGGCACGAACCTGTTGAGGCGTACCCTGTTGATCAGCGTTGATGGGCCAAAGATAGGCCTCTCGCATGTCGTAGTCCCTCGCGAGATATGAGAAGGCACCTTCCGATGTGACAAGCCAACGCTTGTCCTCGGGGATCGCTGCGAGCCGTTTCCGCAGCGGCGCATCCATCGCTTTGATTATGTTCGCATAGACCTCTGCGTTCTCGTTGTAGACATCCGCGTTTTCGGGATCATGCTGCACAAGCGCCTTGCGGATGTTCTCGACATATTGGAGCGCACTGGTCGGCGACATCCACGCATGAGGATTGGGCTTGCCGTTATACGGACCTTCGGTGATGCCCATCGGCTCGATGCCCTCACTCACGACCACGCCGGGCACGTCTTTGATGTTCTGAAAGAACTTCTCGAACCAACGCTCCAGGTTGAACCCGTTCCACAGAATAAGGTCCGCATCCTGCGCTTTGACGATATCGCCAGGTGTCGGCTGATAGTCATGAATTTCGGCGCCAGGTTTTGTGATGGAGTCGACAATAGCCACGTCGCCAGCAACATTCTGGGCAATATCCTGGATCACCGTGAAGGTCGTTACGACGCGAAACTTGCCGTCTGACTGTTCTGGGCTCTTCGATCCCGATGCCGACTCTTGATCGCCGCAGCCCGCAAGCCCCGCCAAGACGACAACAACCATCGACGCGAGCAGTCCGCGGGTCAGAATTAACCAATTTTCTGTCAACGAGGCCTCCTTGGCATTGTGACCCTGGCTGAGAAAACCATCTTTTTGCATTGCAGCATAGCGCCAGTTGCAAATCATTCTCAAGTAGAAATTGGGATAATTCGCAAAGTCCAACGGGACAGCGGGCCGCGTGAGCGCTTTTTCCGGGACAGGGAGCTGGGAAGCCATGACGTATGGTCGGGCGGCTGGTAAGAACGACTCATGACGGCCACAGGGGGATCGCCCGACAAATCGCAGGTCTCGGAAACCCGGCGGAGCTGGACCGAGATTCTGTTCACACGGAAGATGCTGGCTTGCATTTTCCTCGGCTTCAGCTCCGGCATGCCGCTGTTTGTGCTGGTATCGCTGGTGCCCGCGTGGCTTCGTGACAACGGTGTGGACCTCGCGACGATTGGTTTGTTCGCCCTGGTCGGCCTGCCCTACACTTGGAAATTCCTGTGGTCGCCGGTGATGGACCGCTTCAAGCTGCCCTTCCTCGGCCGCCGGCGCGGCTGGGCTCTGCTGACACAGGTTTTGCTTCTCCTATCGATTGGCCTACTGGGCCACTTCAACCCGGCGACATCGATACAATCCATCGTCTGGATCGTTTTTGCGGTCGCTCTGTTCAGTGCCAGCCAGGACATCGTGATTGACGCCTACCGTCGCGAACTCCTGGCCGACGACGAACTCGGAACCGGCACCTCTTTTTGGATCAACGCCTACCGGTTGTCAGGCTTGGTGCCGGGCTCGCTTGCTCTGATCCTGGCAGACCACCTGCCTTGGTCGACTGTTTTCTGGATAACGGCCCTCTTCATGCTGATCGGCATCATCACGACGCTGCTCGTGAAGGAGGTCAGCGACGACGAGCTGGCGCCGCATACATTGCGCGAGGCGGTGATCGATCCGTTCGTAGAATTCTTCAGCCGTGATGGCATCGCAACCGGGCTTGCGATCCTCGCCTTTCTGTTCCTCTACAAGCTGGGGGACAACATGGCGACGGCACTGGCTACACCCTTCTATCTCGACATGGGCTACAGCAAGACGGAGATCGGCAGCGTTGCCAAATTTGCCGGTCTCTGGGCGGTTCTCGCCGGCGCCACAATCGGCGGTGCGGTCATGCTCAAGCTGAGTATCAATAAGGCGCTTTGGCTCTTCGGGCTCGTTCAGCTCCTAACGATCATTCCTTTCATTTGGCTGAGCCAAACAGGGCATACACTCACCGGATTGTTCATAGTGGTCAGCGGAGAGTATCTCGCGGTTGGCCTCGGCACGGTGGCCCTGACTGCCTTCATGGCGCGCGAAACCAGCAAAGCCTTTACAGCGACCCAGTTCGCTCTCTTCTCAAGTCTCATCGCCGTCCCGCGAACTTTTGCCAATGCGACGACGGGGTTCATCGTCGAGAACGTGGGCTGGACGCAGTTCTTCGTCATCTGCACGCTGCTTGCGATCCCGGGCATGTTGATGCTGTTCATCGTAGCCCCCTGGGGCGTGGAGGATGAAACGCCCGACGAGGAAGCCCTTGGGGAAGAGGCAGCCGCTGAGGAAGAGGCTCGCCTGTGAGCGATGGCGGTCGGCTCTTGTGGATCGTTGGCGTGTTTGCCGCCGCCACCGTTGGCATGCTCATCGGAATCTGGATCGGCGGCGATATCGAAGCCGGTATCTACGAAGACATCTTGAAGAAAGCCAACCTACCCGCCGAGTGCTGGGAAAAGATCTCAGCCGGTGCTCAAGACTTGGTCCGCGAGCTTGAAGGTGGCGAGAAACCGGCAGCCACAAAGGCCGAGTAGCCTCACCCACCCATCGCCTTGCGGGCCTTCACGGCTGCGGCCAGCGTGCCTTCGTCGAGATAGTCGAGCTCACCACCAATGGGAACGCCCTGCGCAAGACGCGAGACCCGGACGCCGCAATCGGCCAGCTGGTCGGTGAGGTAGTGCGCGGTGGCCTGTCCCTCCACGGTCGCATTGAGGGCGAGCAGAACTTCGGTCACAGCGTCCGCCCCCGCCCGCTCTACGAGCTTCGGAATATTGAGATCGTCAGGTCCCACCCCATCGAGCGGCGATAGCGTTCCGCCCAGAACATGATAGCGCCCGTTCACGACGGCGGCCCGCTCCAGCGCCCAAAGATCACCGACCTCTTCTACGACGCAGATGAGCGATGCATCCCGCGTCGTCTCCTGGCAGAGCGCACACGGGCTCTGAGTGTCGATATTCCCGCAGATTTCGCAGGTGAGAATACTATCACGGGTCTCCGCGAGCGATGCTGCCAACGGGTCGAGCAGTTGCTCCTTCTTCTTCACAAGATGCAGCGCTGCCCGTCTGGCCGAGCGTGGCCCAAGACCCGGCAACCTCGCCAAAAGCTGTATGAGCCGCTCGATTTCGGGACCAGCCGCCGCGCGCGCCATGAACCGTCCTTCTTTTCAAAACCTCGGTATCGCGGAAAACCCGCGTACCGATTAACCGCGTGACGATGTCCGCTACGCCCGCTTAGGTCGTCAGCTTAGCTGAGTCGTGCCGTTGATCTAGTTCGGAGAATAGTTCGGAGCGGTTTGAACGCCCGCCAGGATTCCCGGCTGGGCCGCTTACGCCCGGTTCCCCAGTGCGGCGACGCTAGAAGAGCTTGAATCCGGGAGGGATCGGCAGACCGCCCGTGAGGGAAGCCATCTTTTCCTTCATGGCCTCCTCGACCTTCAGCTTCGCGTCTGAATGCGCGGCAAGAATGAGGTCTTCGAGGATCTCGGCCTCCTCCGCCTTCAACATCGATGGGTCGATCGCGACGCCCGTCATTTCGCCCTTGCCATTCAGCGTCACGGTCACCATACCGGCGCCTGCTCGGCCTTCGCAGGTCATGGCCTCCATCTCCGCTTGCATATCCTGCATGCGGCCCTGCAGTTCCTGTGCCTGCTTCATCATCTGCGTGAAGTTCTTCATCGCGGTCCCATCTCGTCGCGTTACGTGGTCGTTTTGATCTAGACGTTGTCCGCCCTAATTTGTCTCGCCGCTCGCGATGACATCGTCGTCGGTGTCATCATCCGGAGCCTCTTTAGCATCCTCCAGCTCTTGCGAAGCCTCGCGAACGGTCTTGATCTTTGCTCCCGGGAAGTGCCGCAGCACTTCTTGAACTGCCGGGTGCGACTGAAGTGCTTCGACTTCTTGTGCCGCGGCTGCGCGGCGCTGCGCGCCCAGAGGCTCTTCGCCCTCTTGTTCGCTTGTAGAGACGATCCAAACGCGGCCGGTCCAAGCTTTGAGCTTTCGCATCAACTCTTGCAAAAGATCCGGCGCCGCGAGCGGCAGCGGGTTGAGAGAAATATCCCCCGGCTTGAAGTGTACAAGACGCACCTGTTCCAAGAGAGCGTTCTTCAGCTTCAGGTCGCGTTGGGCCTCAGCAAGATCGACTACGTCCGCCAAACTCTGCGGCATGGGTGCTTCGGGAAGCGGTTTAGTCTGTGGCGCTTCCTCGACATCAGACGGCGCAGTGTTTTCCGACTTGGCGACCGTCGGCGCATCGACCGGCGCGTTAGCGGTAACCTCTGTCCCAGCGGACGACTTATCGCCCGGTTTCGGAGGCTTCGTATCTCGTGCTGTGGGAGCGGGCTGGCGCGCTACATCGCTCGGTGGTGGCAGGTCAACCACGTAGGAAAGCCTCACCAACACCATGTCGGCGGCCGCAAGCGGACGCGGACTATTGCGCACTTCGTCATGGCCTTTCAGCAGCATCTGCCAGGCGCGTGCAAGCACGGGCATGGAGAGTCGCTTGGCGAGGTCCTCAATCCGGCGGCGTTCCTCTTCGCCGGCAGCTGGATCGATCCCTTCTGGCCCTGCGGCCTTTGCAACTGTCACTGCATGGACGGCGTCCGCCAGGTCCGTAATTACTTGGCCTGGCTCGGCGCCGTCGCGATTGAGTTGGTCCAGAGCCTTCAAGGCGCCGCCCGTATCACCCTTAAGCACCGTTTCGAGCAAATCGAAAATGCGTCCTCGGTCTGCGAGGCCCAGCAAATCGCGCACAGTCCCCGGCTCAATGCAGCCTGAGCCGAATGCAATAGCGCGATCGAGGATGGAGAGAGCATCGCGCACCGAACCCTCGCCCGCCCGCGCGATGAGCGAAAGCGCAGCATCGTCGGCCTCGGCACCTTCCTCTTTGGCGATGCGCGCGAGATGCGACACCAGGGTTTCAGCCTCAATCCGCCGCAAATCGAATCGCTGACATCGCGACAACACAGTCACGGGTACTTTACGAATTTCGGTCGTCGCGAAGATAAACTTCACATGCTCTGGCGGCTCTTCGAGCGTCTTCAACAGGCCGTTGAAAGCCTGTTTCGATAGCATGTGAACCTCGTCAACGATGTAGACTTTGTAGCGGGCAGAGTTCGGCTTGTAGTGGGCGCTATCGATCAAATCCCGGATGTCGTCGATACCGGTATGCGAGGCGGCATCCATTTCGATCACATCGAGATGCCGTCCTTCCAATATTGCCTGACAATGGGCGCCTTCCCGTTCGATATCGATCGTGGCCCCCTCGCCATCGGGACCCTCATAGTTGAGGGCGCGCGCCACCAATCGCGCCGTGGTCGTCTTACCGACACCCCGAACGCCCGTCAGCATGTAAGCCTGAGCTATGCGGCCCGACGCGAAGGCATTCCGCAAGGTGCGAACCATTGGGTCTTGGCCAATGAGTTCGGCAAAGACCTTCGGCCGGTATTTCCGCGCCAAGGCAGCGTGACTGCCTGTCGCATTCTGTGTCGTGTCTAGAGCCTGGTCTTTGGACATCGAGAGAATAGCGCTTGCGCCGAGGCTTCAGTGAAAGCGGGCATTTGGACCGTGGGGACCAAGTCGACCGCCCGGTGCATTGTACTCGACGAATGGAGAATGGCACATGGGAATGGTGGGAGGCTGAACAATCAACCCGCGAAACGCTCGTTAGGGCTGCTTCCTTCCGGACCTGACCCGGTTGGCGAGGCACGCGCCTGCCGCCAACCTCCCTACCCCTAATATCGTGGAAGCCGAGCCTTGTGGCAAGCGGGCTCAGTACCAAGCCAGTCGGCAATTCGACATGAGCAACCCACCGGCGCCGCGGGACTTACCCTAGGCCCCTAGCGTCTGCCGAAACTTGCTCGCCGGATACGTCCCGAGCACTGTGATTTCGCTTGTATAGAAGCCGAGTTCTTCCATTGCGAGTTGCACCGCGCGCGTGTCGGGGTGCCCCTCGATATCCGCATAGAACATCGTAGCGTTGAAAGACCCTTCGAGCTGGTAGGATTCAAGCTTGGTCATGTTCACGCCATTCGTGGCGAAACCGCCGAGCGCTTTGTAGAGCGCCGCAGGCACGTTGCGGACGCGAAACACGAAGGTTGTTAACACGGGGCCGTCCTTGGCCTTTGTCTTTACAGGCTTCGAGGAGAGAACCACAAACCGCGTCGTGTTGTGGGCGGCATCCTCAATGTCGCGCTTGGCGACTTTCAACCCATAAATTTTAGCGGCAAGCTTCGAAGCTATTGCAGCCTGCGTAGGATCGGCGGACTCACTCACATGTCGAGCCGCACCAGCGGTATCGGCTTCGGTCACGGGCGTCAGCTTCATATCGGCGATGACTTTTCGGCATTGTCCCAACGCCATGATGTGACTGTGGACGGACTTGAGGTCCGACAGGTTGACGCCGGGCAAAGTCAGCAATTGATGCCGAATCCGTTCGAAGTGCTCGCCGATGATGTAAAGCCCCGAGTCGGGCAAGAGATGATGAATATCGGCGACACGTCCTGCCACCGAGTTCTCGATCGGGATCATCGCCAGCTTCGCTGAGCCGGATTTGACCGCCGCCAACGCATCTTCAAATGTCGCGCACGGAACAGCCTCCATCTCTGGATAAGCGTCATTCGCCGCCAGGTGAGAATTGGCTCCTGGCTCTCCCTGGAAGGCGATCCGATTTGCGCGCTTCTTGGCCATTGCGTTCTGAGAGTTCTTTGCGGGTCGTGCTGCCGAGGGTCAGAAATTCCTATGCGGTTTCAAGAATTTCGCGCGCCCTCGCGAGGTCGGCGGCAGTATCGACACCGATCGGAACCGTGTCAACGAGACCGACATGGATACGCATACCGTCTTCGAGCGCGCGCAGTTGTTCAAGTTTCTCGCGCATTTCGAGGGGTGACGGCCTTAACCCCACAAACCGTTCTAGTGCGGCGCGGCGATAGGCGTAGAGCCCGATGTGATGATAGAGCGGCCCGTCGCCATACGGCGCGGTTGCGCGTGTGAAATACAGCGCATTGAGGATCCCACCCCGCGACAGCGGAGATCCAACGACCTTCACGACATTTGGATTTGTCCGCTCCTCGTCACGCACGATCTCCGCGGCGATCGTTCCGATATCCGCCTCGCCAAGCTCAAGGGCTTCGACGCATTTCCGGATCAGGGCGGGCGAGAGCGTAGGCAAATCCCCTTGCAAATTAACTACCACGTCGTACTGCCGCTCTTCATCGACGGCCTGGAGCGCTTCAAAGATTCGGTCCGAACCGCTCACATGGTCGGGACGCGTGAGGATGGCTTCGCCGCCGGCAGTCGCAATGGCATCCTCGATCGCCTGCGAGTCTGTTGCCACCAAGACGGGCCCGCAGCCCGCCTCAATCGCCCGTCGCCACACATGAACGATCATGGCCTCGCCGCCGATATCTGCTAATGGCTTGTCCGGAAGGCGGGTTGCCGCAAGTCGCGCGGGAATAACAACAATCGATTTTACCATATTTTTCAGTCTGTTAACATTGATACGCGTTTCAGAATGACTCAGTGACCTGCGCTTATTCTCTCAGTTGCAACAACGGGCTGCCCCTTATAGTGTCGGCCTCCGTAAGAGCTACTCAGAAGTAGCCTTTATTGTTGCCTGCCGGGGGGTCGTCGCTGATGAAATACTACTTCTACAATAAAGTCGCTATGTCGGTGCTGCTGGCGCTGCTGCTGTTCTTTGGCACACGAACACTCATTGACATCGTGTTTCAGGAGGAGCTGCCCGAGACGCCGGGTTACGTGGTGGCTGGCGCCGGAGACGACCTTGTTCAAGGCGGTGGAGAGAAGAAGGAAGAGGATAAGGGCGCAGCCTTCATTCTAGCCCTCAACAAGGCTGACCCGGCAAAAGGCGAGCAGGGTGTTGGGCTGTGCAAGGCCTGTCACAGCTTCGAAAAGGGCGGCCCGAACATGATCGGACCGGGACTATACGGAATCGTCGGAAAGAAGATCGGCGCCCATGAGGGGTACACATATAGCGCGGCTCTGAAGGACAAAGGCGGCGAGTGGACCTTCGAGGACATGAACCTCTGGCTCGAAAATCCGCAAGGTTACGCCGCGGGGACGACCATGGCCTATGCCGGCATCCCCGATGTGCAGGACCGCGCTGATTTGATCGCATACCTAAACCAGAACAGCGACGATCCACTACCAATCCCTGAGCCTCCTGAAGAGCCGGCTGCCGAAGAGGCTGCGGACGCAAGCGCGGCAGAGGAAAGCCCCGACGAGGCGGCCCCTGAAGTCTTGTCTCTTCTTGCCGAGGCCGACCCGGCCTTAGGCGAGAAAGAAGCGGCACTCTGCAAGGTCTGTCATTCCTTCGAGGCTGGTGGCGCCAACATGGTCGGTCCGAATCTGCACAACATCGTCGGGGCGGAACTCGCAAAGAAAGACGGATTTAGCTACTCGCAAGCGCTCAAGGACAAAGGCGGCGCCTGGACCTATGAGCGGCTAGACGTTTGGCTCGAGAATCCGCAAGCGTTCGCAGCCGGCACAACGATGGCGTATCCGGGCATTGCCGACGCGAAGAAGCGCGCCGATGTCATCGCTTACTTGCGCAGCGAGACCGAAAACCCGCCGCCCCTTCCCGCAGCTGACGCCGCAGCGGCGCCTGCCGAGGGCGAGGCCGCTTCCGAGAACGCGGATGACCCCGCAGAGGCTGCCGAGGACGCTGCCCCTGCCGGGGAGTCTGCTGCCGAGGAGCCTGCTGCCGAGGAGCCTGCTGCTGAGGAGCCTGCTGCTGAGGAGCCTGCTGCTGAAGAACCAGCTGCTGAAGAACCAGCTGCGGCCGCTACAGAGGCACCTTCCGCGACCAACGGAGAGGCGTCCGGCGAAGCGCCGATCGTCAATCCGCCGACTGTGGCGGAGGATGCGCCCTCGCTACCGCACAAAGGCGAACCGCCTTCTCCGAACCAGCCGCAGCCAGTCGTTCCGGCCGACCCGGCATCCACGACCACGCGGGCCGATGAGCCGAGTGCGGCCGGTAGCAGCGATGGCCAGTCTTCCTGGCCACAGCCCGTCTACCCAGACGGCAAACCGGACGGAGTCGAGTAGACGCCCCTTCACACCAAAGTGTTTGGATCCAGGGCCCCTCTTCAGGGGCCCTTTTTTGGCTCCAATTGAGCCTAATTCAGTCGTTTGACGCACACCCCACTCGCTTATCGGCCCGCTAGACATGACCGATAATTCATTTGGCGCGGCAGACGCTCATGCTAACTTTTTTGCTGGCTGAGATTTTTTGCAGCCCCAGTATAGATTTGAGTCGCTTCACCGATCCGTGGCGCGCTCGGATCAGACTCGCCGAGATAATCCCGATAACGCGAAATGGTGCACATTTTGTCATGGCATTTTCACGACTAGCATTTGCTACGGCGCTCATGGCGCTTTTGATTGGCCCCGCCACGACCCAAGGGGGCGCTGCGCTAGCTGAAGACGGAAAGACTGATGTTACCGGGTCATCTGGCCAGAATAAGCATCACGCCTTGTCTCTCGTGGGAGAGCCGCGTTATCCGGCGGACTTCGCACATTTCAGTTTCGTCAATCCGAATGCCCCAAAGGGCGGGCTTGTACGCCTTCCGTCGATTGGCAGTTTCGACAGTCTCAACCCGGTGCTTTATCGCGGCGAACGCGCGCCGGGCATCGGCCTCGTCAACGAAAGCCTCATGTCCGATAGCATTGATGAGCCTTCAACAGCCTATGGACTGATCGCTGAGTGGGTTTCGTATCCGGAAGACTACTCGTCGGTGACCTTCAAACTGCGCGACGAAGCGCGTTGGCATGACGGCAAGCCGATCACACCCGAGGACGTCATTTACAGCCTTGAGGTGAACAAGGCCGCAAATCCGCGGATGGGGCTCTACTACAAAAACGTCACGCATTGCGAGAAGACCGGCGACAACGAAGTGACGTTTTACTTCGACACGAAAGGCAATCGTGAGCTCCCGATGATCATGGGGCAACTCATCATTTTACCGAAACACTTTTGGACGGGGACTGACGCCAATGGCGACGCGCGCGATCCCCTGAAGACGACAATGGAGCCGCCGCTCGGTTCCGGCGCCTACCGCGTCAAGACTGTGCAGCCCGGCCGCTCCATCAGTTTCGAAAGGGTCGACGATTATTGGGGTAAAGACCTACCCGTGAATGTTGGTAAGTGGAACTTCGACGAGATCCGGTTCGATACGTATCGCGATATGACAGTCGCCTTTGAGAGCTTCAAGGCAGGGAATTTGGACTACTGGACGGAGACCAGCTCCAAGAACTGGGCCATGGCTTATGACTTCCCGGCTGTAAAGGACGGCGAAGTAAAGCGCGAAGAAATCACGTTGAATCGCGGCATGCCGATGCAGGCCTTTGTTCTCAACCTCCGGCGCCCGCAGTTTCAAGACCGGCGCGTTCGCCAGGCGCTGAATCTGGCCTTCGATTTCGAATGGGCTAACAAGAACCTTTTCTACGGCCAATACGAGCGCGTTGGCAGTTACTTCCAGAACACTGAACTGGCAGCACCAGCGGCACTTCCAGCAGGACGCGAACTCGAAATACTCGAGACGGTGCGTGGCGAGGTTCCCGAGGAAGTCTTTACGACTGTCTACACGAACCCGACGAACAAAGATCAGATGGAGATGCGCAACAATCTGCGTGAGGCCGTCAAAGTCCTTCGCGAAGCCGGCTGGCAAGTGAAAGACGGCGCATTGACGAATGCGGAGACCGGTCAAACAATGACGATCGAGTTTCTGCTCGTGTCACCGCTCTTCGAACGCATCGTCCAGCCCTATATTCGCAACCTCGACCGGCTGGGCATAAAGAGCACCATCCGCCTGGTGGACTCCGCGCAGTACACAAGACGTCTAAATAAGTTCGACTATGACATCATTGTTGGAAACTTCGCGCAGTCTCAGTCACCCGGCAACGAGCAGCGTGATTTCTGGGGTAGCGAGGCAGCAGATCGTGAGGGAAGCACGAACCTTATCGGCATCAAGGACGAGGCTATCGACAAGTTGATTGATCGCGTGATCTTCGCAAAGGATCGTAAGGAACTTGTTGCCGCGACTCGCGCTCTCGATCGGGTCCTTCTCTGGAACAAGTTTGTCGTACCGCAGTGGTTTTCGCCGCACTCGCGCATCGCGTTTTGGAACCGCTACGACCAGCCAGAGAGGCTTCCGGGCTTGACGCCAGGTTTCTTGCAGGTGTGGTGGTACGATTCAGCCAAGGACAAGTCGCTGCCAAAACAAGCCGACGCGAGCTGACAAGTTCGAGACCCGATCAATGAACCTCACACGTGTCGCGTTTGTCCTTGCCGTCAGCGTTTTGTGTGTCGCACACGCATCCTCGCCCTTGGCAGCATCTGAGCGGAGCCATGGGCTCTCCGCCTTCGGAGACGTCGCCCTACCAGAGGATTTCACAGCCTTCGCCTATGCCCACCCTGAAGCCCCTAAAGGCGGTGACCTGTCTCTTGTCGGTTGGGGCGGGGTAACGACCTTCAACAGTCTCAACAACTACATCCTTAAAGGCGATGCCGCTCAAGGCCTCGAACTCCTATT
The DNA here is from genome assembly GCF_058506495.1 of Methyloceanibacter sp. NCBI lineage: Bacteria > Pseudomonadati > Pseudomonadota > Alphaproteobacteria > Hyphomicrobiales > Hyphomicrobiaceae > Methyloceanibacter > Methyloceanibacter sp. The sequence continues at coordinate 18,124 of NZ_JBZMXT010000010.1, forward strand.
CGACAGCCTCATGGTGCGGGCGATGGACGAGCCAGATGCTGTCTACGGGCTCGTTGCGGAGAGCGCCACTGTTGCGGAGGACGGTAAGACGGTCACATTTTATCTTCGGCCTGAAGCCCGTTTTTCCGACGGCACCCAAGTGACGGCCGAAGATGTCGCCTTTTCTTTCGACGTCCTGAAGGAAAAGGGTCACCCGCTGTTTTCCCAGACGTTGCGCGATGTCGAAAAGGCTGAAGCACTCGACCCGACGACAGTGCGCTATACGTTCAAAGGTGACCTTGTCCGCGACCTACCGCTAACCGTCTCGGGACTGCCGATCTTCTCGAAGGCCTATTACACCGACAGGAAATTCGACGAAACGACTCTTGAGCCACCGCTTGGGTCCGGTCCCTATCTTGTCGATGACCTCAAGCAAGGCCGGAACATCACTTACAAGCGGAACCTCGACTATTGGGCGAGGGACCTGCCCGTTAACAAGGGACGTTGGAACTTCGATAAGATCCGCTTCGAGTATTTTCGCGATCGCACAGCCGGCATGGAAGCATTTAAGGCTGGCACTTACGACCTTCGTGAGGAATTCACCTCCAAGGTCTGGGCAACGGAATACGACTTCCCAGCTGTCCGGGACGGACGCGTGAAGAAAGACACGTTGCCCGACATGACGCCGTCAGGTACGCAAGGTTTTTTCCTCAATACCCGTCGTGACAAGTTCAAAGATAAGCGCGTCCGTGAAGCGCTTGGCTTGGCATTCGACTTCGAATGGACCAACCGCAACATGTTTTACAATCTCTACGACCGCACGCAGAGTTATTTTGAGAACTCACCCATGAAGGCCGAAGGAGAGCCTTCTGAGGCGGAACGCGTACTGATTGAGAATCTTGGTGTGGACGTGGATCCGGACGTTCTTGGGCCGGTTCCCGTGCCGCCGAAGAGTGATGGCTCTGGGCGCGACAGGGCGTCGCTACATCGGGCCAGCAAATTGCTTGATGAGGCCGGTTGGCGCATCAAAGATAGAAAGCGTGTCAACGAGGCGGGAGATCAGCTTACCGTCGAGTTCCTCACATTCGCGCCGACCTTCGAACGCATCATCGCCCCTTACGTCAAGAATTTGTCCCTGCTTGGGATCGATGCGCGTATCCGCCGGGTTGACCCCGCGCAGTTTCAACAACGCCTGAAAGACTTCGACTTTGACATAACGACAAGCCGCTTTGCCATGCGGATTACACCAGGCGTGGAGTTGCGAAGCTATTTCGGTTCGCGCGCCGCGGACATGGGCGGGTCGCTAAACCTCGCGGGCATAAAGGACCCAGCGGTCGACGCACTGATAGAGAAGATCATCGGCGCCCCAAGTCGCGAGGAGATGAACTCGGCCGCGCGGGCACTCGACAGGGTCCTACGCGCTGGCCACTACTGGGTCCCACATTGGTACAAGCCCTCTCACACGATTGCCTATTGGGACAAGTTCGGCAGGCCCGAGACGAAGCCCAAATTCGATCGGGGCATCCTTGATACGTGGTGGTCCGAGGACGCGCAGAATTAGAGGACCTCGGTCAATCCCTTCGAAGCGTTCGGGATTCCAAGAACTGCCGCAGGTGCGGCGCCTAAGAGCTTTGGCCGTCTCGTCCTTAGCGCTGCAGCGGAGAGCCTTACCAACTTGCAATGATTCAGAGGCTCTGTCGGGTTCCACTCGTCCCTAGAATCCAGTAAGCAAGGGCTTCGGATGCTGTTCGCGAGCCCTGAAGGGCGCCGCGGCGGCAGTCATTTTCGACCCGTATCGCAGCGACAGGAAGCCCAGCTCAATTGGCCGCCTATATCCTTCGCCGACTCTTGCTGATCATTCCAACGATGCTCGGCATCATGCTGGTGACCTTCGTCATCGTGCAATTTGCGCCGGGCGGGCCCGTCGAGCGGCTCATCGCACAGCTGACGGGTACAGACCCTGGCGCAACGGCGAATTTCAGTGGCGGCGGCAGCGACTTCGCCGGTGGTGGACAGGAGGGTATGGCTGGCGGCGACGTCGCGGGCACGTCATCGAAGTACCGCGGTGCGCAGGGGCTGGACCCTGAATTCATAGCCAGCCTTGAGAAGCAGTTCGGCTTCGACAAACCGGCTCATGAGCGCTTCGGGCAGATGATCTGGAATTATCTGCGCTTCGACTTTGGCGAAAGCTATTTCCGCGACACAAGCGTGTTGGAATTGATCGCGGAGCGTATGCCGGTTTCGATTTCTCTCGGGTTATGGATGACGCTGATTTCCTACGCGATATCCATCCCTCTCGGCATTCGGAAGGCCGTCAGCGACGGCACCCGCTTCGATATTTGGACCTCGAGCGTCATCGTTATCGGCTACGCCATCCCAGGATTCCTCGTGGCCGTGTTCCTCATTGTGCTGTTCGCGGGCGGGTCCTTCTTGCAGATCTTTCCGCTCCGGGGCCTCGTCTCTGAGGATTTCTGGTCGCTCCCTTGGTACGCAAAGATCGCCGACTATTTCTGGCACCTGGTTCTTCCACTGACGGCCATGGCGCTGTCGGCCTTCGCGACAACAACGTTCCTGACGAAAAACTCCTTTCTCGAAGAGATCCGTAAACAGTATGTCATCACGGCACGCGCCAAGGGCCTGACCGAACGGCAGGTGCTGTACGGTCATGTTTTCCGGAACGCCATGCTGATTGTGATTGCCGGGTTCCCGGGTGCCTTTATCGGTGCGTTCTTCGCCGGTTCGCTTCTGATCGAGACCATTTTCACGCTCGATGGGCTGGGGCTGCTTGGCTTCGAGTCCATCGTAAACCGCGATTACCCGGTCGTGTTCGCGACTGTGTACATCTTCTCGCTACTCGGCCTGCTGATTAACCTTCTGTCTGACCTCACCTACACCTGGGTCGATCCGCGCATCGACTTTGAGACGCGGGAGGTCTGATGGACGCGCCGACCGACGTGAGCGTCACCGAAGAGATCGCGGCGAAGGGCATCCCCCGGCCGCGTCCTTGGGTTTCGGCTCTCAACAAACGGCGCTGGCAGACGTTCAAGGCTAATCGGCGCGGCTACTGGTCTTTGTGGATTTTCCTGATCCTCTTTGTGATCAGCCTCTTCGCCGAGTTCATCGCCAACGATAAGCCCATTCTTATCGAGTATGAGGGCCAGTACTATTGGCCCGTCTTTCAGGCTTATCCGGAAACCGATTTCGGGGGGATCTTCGAGACGGAGGCAGACTATCGCGATCCTGTCGTGCAGGAGCTGATCACTGAAAAAGGCGGGTGGATGCTGTGGCCGCCAATCCGGTTCTCCTACAACACCCAAAACAAGAATCCGCCCATGGCCTTTCCGGTGAAGCCAACATGGCTTCTTTCCGATAAGGACTGCGAGCTTGCGGTCGAGAAGGGTTTCCACCCATGCGATGCCAACCTTGAATGGAATTGGCTGGGAACGGATGACCAAGGACGCGATGTCATCGCGCGGATCATTTACGGCTTTCGGATCTCGGTCCTGTTCGGATTGGTACTGACAATCTTCTCGACGATCATCGGTGTCGCCGCCGGCGCTATTCAAGGCTATTTCGGCGGCTGGACCGACCTGTTGTTCCAGCGCTTTATTGAGATTTGGACCAGCGTGCCGCAGCTTTACTTGCTCATTATCGTTGCGGCTGTCATCGAACCGAACTTCTGGATCCTGCTCGGCATCTTGCTCGCCTTCTCTTGGGTCGCCCTTGTGGGCGTCGTGAGGGCGGAGTTCCTCCGAGCACGAAATTTCGAGTATGTGACTGCGGCGCGGGCGCTGGGTCTGCCTAATGCGAAGATCATCTTCAAGCATCTGCTGCCGAACGCGATGGTTGCGACACTGACCTTCATGCCATTCATTTTGAACGGCTCCATAACAACGCTGACGTCCCTGGACTTTCTTGGATTTGGATTGCCGCCGGGGTCGCCGTCGCTCGGCGAACTCTTGGCGCAAGGCAAGGACAACCTGCAGGCCCCCTGGCTAGGGCTGACGGCTTTCTTTGTCATCGCCATCATGCTGAGTCTTTTGATTTTCGTCGGCGAGGCGGTACGCGATGCTCTCGATCCGCGCAAGACGCTGACCTGAGGCAGGACAAATGCACGGCTCGAACGATCAGGCCCTTGCCGCCAACGAGAACGAGACCAGGATGGGGCTCGCCGCACTGATTACGGGCGGGTTTATGCTTGTCGAGTTCGTCGGTGGGATCATCGCCAATTCGCTCGCGCTGATCGCCGACGCTGGCCACATGCTGACAGACTTTGCGGCGCTGGGGCTCGCATGGTTCGCCTTCCGCTTGATGCGGCATCCCGCAGACTGGAAGCGTACCTACGGATTCGATCGTTTCCAGGTTCTGGTCGCCTTCGCCAACGGTCTAGCGCTTTTCGTGATTGCCGCGTGGATCGTCTACGAGGCCATTCATCGCCTGCTGTCGGGCGACGCCCATGTCATCGGCGGCATCATGGTCGTCATCGGCATCGCCGGGCTGCTCGTGAATGTCGTGTCGTTTCTGCTTCTCCGAGGAGCGGATCGCGACAACCTTAACGTTCGGGGCGCTGTACTCCATGTCATCGGCGATATGCTGGGTTCCGTCGCAGCCTTGGTTGCTGGCGCTGTGATCATGATCACCGGATGGACGCCGATTGACCCGCTACTCTCCGTTCTTGTTGCCCTGATCATTTTGCGCAGCGCATGGTTTGTCGTAACCGAGTCCGCGCATATCCTCTTGGAGAGCGCACCAAGCGAATTGGACACGCGGAGCATTGCGCCAGACCTCATCGGCAATATCGAGGGCGTGGATGACATCCACCATGTCCATGTCTGGTCGCTCACCCAGGCCCGCAAAGTGGCAACGCTTCATGCCGTCGTCAAAGACGCAACGGACATCGAAGAGGTCGTTCGCGGCATCAAGACGAGATTGAACCGGAAGTTTGGTCTCGATCACATCACGGTCGAGGTCGAATATCGCCGTTGCGCCGACGAGATCTTCCCAAACAACCGAGCGACTTCATGAACGACAGGCCCACCCTTCTCTCCGTTGAAAGATTGTGCGTCGATTTCAACGCGGGCGACAAAGTGACAACCGCCGTCAAGGACATCTCATTCGAGATCGACCATGGGGAGACACTGGCTTTGGTTGGCGAGTCTGGGTCTGGTAAGACTGTTTCGGCCTTGTCGATTCTCCAACTGCTCCCCTACCCGGCAGCCTCGCATCCTGGTGGCGCGATCTATTTCAAGGGCGAGAACCTCTTGGGTCTGCCGCCCGACGGGCTTCGGCATGTGCGCGGCAACCAGATCTCCATGATTTTTCAGGAACCGATGACCTCACTCAATCCGCTTCATACGATCGAGCGGCAAATCGCAGAGGTTCTGAGCATCCACAAAGGGATTACGGGCGAGAAAGCGCGTGCTCGGGTGATCGATCTTCTCACCAAGGTCGGCATTCAGAATGCTGAGGAACGGCTCGGCTCGTATCCGCATCAGCTCTCTGGCGGCCAGCGTCAACGTGTGATGATCGCTATGGCGCTTGCGAACGAGCCAGATCTGCTAATCGCGGACGAACCGACAACGGCGCTCGATGTTACGATCCAGGCGCAGATCCTCGAACTGTTGTTGCAGCTCAAGGCCGAATTCAACATGGCCATGCTGCTCATCACCCACGACCTCGGGATTGTCCGAAAGATGGCGGATCGTGTTTGCGTCATGCATCAAGGCTCGATTGTCGAACGAGGCAAGACGACGGAAATTTTCGAAAACCCAAGGAACGACTACACGAAGCATCTAATTGGTTCCGAGCCAAAAGGCTCGCCGCCACCCGCCGATGTTACTGCCAAAACCATACTCAAGACGGACGATCTGAAAGTGTGGTTCCCGATCAAGCGCGGCTTTCTGCGCAAGACCGTTGGGCACGTAAAAGCCGTGGACGGGGTCGATGTCGATGTCAAAGAGGGACAGACGCTTGGTGTCGTCGGTGAGTCGGGGTCTGGCAAGACGACCCTGGGCCAAGCAATTCTACGCTTGATCTCAAGCGAGGGGCCGATCGTTTATCTGGGCGAGCGCATTGATGGCTACAACTCGAAACAAATGCGGCCTTTGCGCAAGGACCTGCAAATCGTCTTTCAGGACCCGTACGGATCTCTGAGTCCGCGCATGTCGATCGGACAGATCATCGAAGAAGGATTGCTGATTCAAAACCCGGACATATCAAGCGAAGATCGCATTGCTCGAGTCTCGCGCGCGCTAGATGAAGTCGGCCTCGACCCGAATGTACGAGACCGCTATCCGCACGAGTTCTCCGGCGGTCAACGTCAGCGCATCGCAATTGCGCGTGCGCTCGTTTTGGAGCCGAAGTTCCTGATCCTAGATGAGCCGACGTCGGCGTTGGACGTGTCGGTGCAAGCTCAAATTGTTGATCTGCTGCGCGACCTTCAGAAGCGCCACAAGCTGGCCTATCTTTTTATCAGCCACGACCTCAAAGTCGTCCGTGCACTGGCGAACTCAATTCTTGTTCTTCGTCATGGCAAAGTTGTGGAGCAAGGCCCATCGCAAGAGGTCTTCGCAAACCCGAGGACGGACTATACCAAGGCGCTACTCGCGGCCGCTTTTGAACTTGAGACGACGCCCGCCGACGCTGTTTCCACCTAGATTCGTTAGCTAGCGGCTTGGCGCTAGTCGCCGCGCACTTGTGACACGGAAACCGGCTTCCTGAATGCGTTGGCGCGCCTGCGCGAAGGGCTCGAGCTCGACCGCCATGTGAAAGGCATTTGCGTGCAGAAAGTCCTCAGTACTCGTCATAATGCCTACGTGACCCTCCCAGAAGACTAGGTCTCCACGCTTGAGGCCTGCGCCAGCCATGATGTCGAGCGGCTCGCCGGCCTCGGCCTCTTGCATGTCTGCATCGCGCGGCAACGTATGGCCTGCTGCGGCAGCAGCGAGCTGAACCAGGCCAGAGCAGTCTAGGCCGACGCTGGTGCGCCCACCCCAAAGATAGGGGGCGCCTAAGAAACGTTCTGCGATCTTCACGTAATCCGGGTCATGCGCCCCGATGACCGCAAGATGGCTGGTATAGATGAAACCTCCGCCGTCGAGCCGAGCATAACGCCCATCACTGTCCAACACAGTCACGCGGGCATTCAGACTGAGCATACGGATCGGCGGCACCTTGGCATCCGGCTCGGGAAACACGTAGGTCCGCAGAACGGCAATTCGGTGCGTGGCCGGCTTGCCCGGGTCGCCCAGCCCCTCCACTGGCACATAACCCACGTAGCCATCGTGATCGAGTTGCACCCAAGCCCAGCCGTCGGCCTCGTCGAAAACCACAAGCGTTTCCCCGTGCAGGACCTCGGTATCGAGATTCGCCTCGTCACGCGGCGCGCGGCGCAGCGGCAGTGAAGAGGCGGAAACCCGGCGGCGATCCCCTTCTGTGAAACGCTTGGCATCGATTAACCCACGCAAGGCCGCTCCGGCGAGATCGTCGCGGAAGGGATGCCGGCGTGGATCGAGCTTCGTCACGCGTTGAATTCTCCACGAAGGTACTCATAGAGCGCACGCGCGCCATGAGGCTCGCCGCCGCGAGGCCGGCCCGGCTGCTCACGCGGAACCCACCCATATATGTCGAGATGGGCATAACGCTTTGCGTGTTCAACAAAGCGCTTGAGGAACAGCGCCGCCGTTACAGAGCCTGCGAATGGCCCCTCGGAGATGTGATTGACGTCGGCAATGCTGCTCTTGAGCAACTTATCGTAGGGAGCCCAGAAAGGCATGCGCCACACGGGATCGCCGACCGCTGACGCCGCCTTGAGCATGCCTTCCGCGAATACCTCATCCGTCGCGTAGAAGGGCGGCAGGTCTGGACCCAAGGCGACACGTGCCGCGCCGGTCAGGGTCGCAAACGTGATCAGATAGTCTGGCGCTTCCTCATCGGCGAGGCTCATGGCATCGGCCAATACCAAGCGTCCCTCCGCGTCGGTATTGCCTATCTCAACTGTCATGCCGTTGCGACTAGGGAGCACGTCGCCAGGACGGAATGCGTTGCCTGCCACAGAGTTGTCTGCGGCCGGAATGAGTACGCGCAGGCGAATAGGCAGCCCCGTTCGCATAACCATCAGGGCGAAGGCCATAGCAGCAGCGGCACCGCCCATATCCTTCTTCATGAGGCTCATCGCATTCCCAGGCTTGAGATTGAGCCCGCCCGTATCGAAGCAAATGCCTTTCCCCACAATCGTAATCTTCGGGGCAGTCTCGGAGCCCCAACGAAGATCAATCAAGCGCGGAGGCCGATTGCTCGCTCGGCCAACAGCGTGGATCATTGGAAAATTGTCCGACAGTAGACTCGAGCCTTCTGTCACTTTGATCGAGGCGCCAAAGGTAGTCGTCAAATCGCGCGCCACGGATTCGAGTTCCGCGGGTCCCAGATCGTTTGCCGGCGTATTGATAAGGTTGCGCCCAAGGTAGACCCCTTCCGCTAGTGCAAGGATATGTTCCCGGTCAGCGCCTTTCGGCATCACGATACGCTTCGCCTCACTGGCGTCTCCGGACTTATAGCGTGCAAATCGGTAGCACCCCTTTAGGAAGCCGAGTACGGCGAGGTCGGGGTGCTTTAACGTGTCTGCAAATCGGTAGTCGCCTGCCGGCAGAGCGCCAGGAAGCGCGCCTGTGAGCATGGGTGCATCCTCAGCCCAATCCGGGCCACCGGTCCCAAGAAGCACTTTCTCGATCGCACCGGTCTCGTCAGGCACCAAAAGAACAGCACCTTGTGACGGCTTCCAACGACGCGACTCGATCCAACGAGCTGCACGCTCGCCAAGCCTCTCGACGTCCTCACTCGAATTGACGAGTTCAATGGGAATAGAAGGAGAGCCGTGCTCCAGCACGGAGTCTTCGAGCGTTTGGCGCATGGAATCGAGCGACAGCAGATGTGGAGGCATGAAAAATCCCGGATGAGTCTTGAAGGGGCCGCGCATTAATGGCAGGGGAGCGGAAACATGACAACGACGGAAGGCGGAACAATGACGGACACGGGCTATACGTTGGTGCTTGGCGACAAGAACTACTCGTCATGGAGCCTGCGCCCGTGGTTGTCGTTGAAGGCCTGTGGCGCGCCTTTTGCAGAGGAGCGCATCCGCCTCAGACTTCCGGACAGTAAGGCTGAGATCTTTAAGCGCTCTCCCTCCGGGAAGGTGCCGGCTCTAAAGACCGAAATCGGGGTGATCTACGACAGCCTCGCAATCGTCGAATATCTCGCGGAGCGTTACCCGAATGCGGGCCTCTGGCCGACAGACCCTGCGGCGCGCGCAGCAGCGCGATGTATCTCGGCTGAGATGCATGCGGGCTTTCAGGCCTTGCGCAACGACATGCCCATGGATCTCGTTTCGCGCTTCCCGATGCCAGATGTCAGCGAAACCCTCGCTAATAACATTCGGCGTGTTATCGCGATCTGGAAGGATACACGTGCACGCTTTGGCCATGAGGGGCCGCTGCTGTTTGGCACATTCACGAACGCCGACGCGATGTATGCCCCAATCGCGACACGCTTCCGTACCTATGGCACGCCGCTCGCCCACTACGGCGACGACGGCACTGCGGCGGATTACGTGGACGCGATCTATGCAATGCCGGATATGACCGAGTGGCTTGAGGGGGCCCGGGCCGAGATGCACGAGCGCGAACTGGTCTAAGCCGCCCAGAGCCAATTGCTTGCAGCGCCGGAGCAAAACCGTTGCAACAGATCTCAATTGGGGCTTATGTCACGGGACCTTGGGGTGCGCCGAAAACTCCCCTTTGCGTGTGGATGGGAGTTTCCAATGCGTCCGCGTCTCACGTTTTTCACCCTACGCAGTGCCGCGCTCCTGGCGTTTGGATCGCCGGGGACATCTTAGGCCCAAGAGACATCGGCCGCTAAGAAGGCACCCGCTGCGGGGGATGCCAACAAGCCGAGCACGCGCATTGCCGGAGGCTACGGCAATTGGACATTGGTGTGCGGCAAGGAGGGCGACCCAAAGACGGCGGAGGAGCGATGCTCTCTTGTCCTGCCACTGATCGAGAAGGAAACGCAGAAGCTCATCTTCCGGATGATCCTCGTCTACGGCCCCAAGGGCAATCTTGTTCTTCGCGTAGATGACCCGACGGGTGTTGCGCTCCAGCGCGGCGTCCAGATCTCGACCGATTTAGGGAAAGTCTATGGGCTGCCGTTTCAGACCTGTCTCCCAGTGGGCTGCAAAGCGCTCAACATTGTCGCCGACGATATCCGGCAGGATCTGAAGAAATCGAAAAATGCGACGATCGTTGTTCATGCGTTGAACGGCAAACAAATCCAGACCGTTGCCGAACTGAAGGGCCTCGACCTGGGCCTTGCGGCCCTGGACAAGAAAACGTACTGCGTTACTCAAGAAGAAATAGCTGCGCCAGTTCTAGGGCTGCGGCTCAAGCCGCAGCGGTGGAGACTGTCTGGTGTCCTGTGGCGCAGCGGAGAAGGACGGCGCAAGCGCACTTGGCTGCCGGGTCTGTCCTGCCGCCACCCCTCCGCTCGTGACCTGGTTGCGGCGTTTGGTGCCTCGCCTTTCACGAAGGACGAGACCCGGGAACACCAAGTCCGACGCCGGCTTTGCGTCTCCCGCGGCAAGCGGATTGTTCGCAAGGCTCATCCGAGGACTCTGTAGGGACCCCACTATCCGAAGCGGTGGCAGATGCTCTGCCAAAGAGACGACGCCCCCACCCTGTTCTTTTGCGACCGGCCCTGGGCTCACCGTGAGGTCGAGACTGTCGCGCGCAAGATTCACACCGCCGTCAGCCGTGATGTTTGCCAACGGGCTTCTAAACCTGAGATTACGGGTTGATGCAACACCATGATTGATATCGAAGCTACCGGCGAGCAGTGCGAATGGGAGTACAGCTTTGGGATCCGCGCGCAAATTTAGCGTTCCGGCCTCAAGCCCGCTCACCAAGGCAGGGGCTGCGATCCCGTCAATAGCACCCTCGGAGACTGCAAAGGCGCCGTTCCCCATAAGCGACAAGGCCATTGTTTCCCAGTCGCCGCCCTCGCCCGTGATGTTCAAGGTCAATTTTCCCTTGCCGCCCATTCGCTGCAAGCCGAGCGTGTCCCTCAGCAACGAGCGGGTATCGACATCCTCAAGCCGCAGATCGCCGGCAAAGCTTGGCACGGCGTTGTGCATGGCGACGGTCAGAGTCCCGCGTCCCTCCCCGCCGTAGAACGCCATGCGCCACATCGTGGCATCGAGCTTTCCATCTACGAAGGCAATGCTGACGGCGCTCGGACCGATACGCATGTCGTCGAGCTGAGCCTGACGGACATCCAAGTCGAGATCGGCATCAAAGAGAGGTTCGGCAGGCGTAGACTGGGCGGATGCCGTCAGTACTTGGTCGATTTCTGCTTGTGGTAGGGAAATTGTTAGGCTGGGTTGCGACACGCCTGGACCAGGCTTCAAGAGTCTCGGACCGCTCGTAACGGTCTGCGGACTCGGGGGCGGAACGACGGCCTGCTCGACCTGTGTCGAAGGCTCTGCGAGTGCAGCGTCGGAATCCGCTTGGCGCTCAGGCTGGTCTGCAGACATAGGCGCCGATGGGAACGCGTTCGCCGCTACCGACGAGACGTTGCGCCCTGCCAGCGCGAGAAGCGGGCCAAGATTGAGCTGATCGACGACAAAGGTTCCCTCGATGCGAGGGCGCGGCTCCACCAACTCCAACGTTGCGCGTCCCCCACCGCGCGCGTTTTCCTGCTCGAAACGAATCTCGCGAAGCGCAATGTCTTCGCCCGTCCACGCGACAGCGCCCATCATTTCGCCTTCACCTGAGACGGGGACGGCTCCTGACACACCTTTGAGCCAGGCGAGCAGTTGGCGAACCGAACGTGTCTTCGCAGCGAGCGTTCCTCGGCCCGACAGCCGCGGCACCGTTGCGATATTGCCCTCATAACGCATGGATAAAATATCGGTCGCGATGGCCAGTTCAAGCTGAGCCGCGTTCCGATCTGCCAGAGCGGCCAGGGACGCCAGTTTGAAATCAAATTCGATCGCCTTCCCCTTCCAGTTGGCCTGTCCGCTGCCAACCATTGGGGTCGTAGTCCCAGGCACGCTCAACGTGGCATTCACACGCTCGAAGCGTCGCGGCACAGACCGGCGCGCACTGTGAACGAGCACGGTGCCGTCACGAACGAGCACCTCCCCTATGGCGAGCTCCCGCACCGCCTCAGCGCTGTCCGACCCGCGCACTGTATCTTGAAGTAGCGTCTCGGGTGTCGAAGGGCCATCTGCGCTCAGTGAGAGCACTGGTCGATCAAAGACAATGCGCTCGATCTTCTCAGGCGCACCAAAAACCTCGAACAAACCAAGATCGATTTCGAGCTTCGAAACTTCGAGCTTGGAATCTTGGGGCGTAGCATCCGGCTTGCTGATGACGGCGTTGGTCATCAAGATATGAGGAAAGGGCGCGAAGGTAAGCCGAGTGACACCCTTTACGGTGAGATTGCGCCCCGTGTGTTCCTTGAGCAAGGATACCGCGCGCGCTTCGACCCAGTTCGAGGGGGCGAAGAGGTTCACAGCGCCGAGCACGATCGCAATCGCGGCGGCTGCACCGCATGCGAACGTTAAGCCGATCCTCCAAAGACCGCGACGGCGCGGCTGCTTCGAAAATCCGGCCAACAGCTCGACTGCGCTCAACCGAGGAGAGGCGGCCGGCAGCGATTTAGGAACAGGCACAAGCGCCCGCGAACGCGGCTGCGGCTTGTTAGAAGAATGGCGCTGCATTTATCCCCCGAACTAATTGTTCCAATCAGCCCGACAAATGCGGTGAGAATTGGAACGAATCGCGCACCCTCGCACCTCGTTGGCGCGGAACTTAGTGTGAGCCGCAGCGCACGCCAAGCCTAGCGGACAAGAATTGCATGATTCTCCCACTGAGAACGCTTGGATTGGCGCCAATTATTTCGATCCAGACTCCCGGACAGCAGCCAGCCCTCCCGCTGGTGAGCAACAATGTCGCAGCCTTATGGGATGGCGCGAACCCACATCCATCACGCCGAGGGCCAGAATCGAGAGATCAGCCGCAGGCTGCGGCCTCTGGAGAACCTTTATCTGCGAGAACTCCAGTCAAGCCGTATGTCGCTATCAAACTGGTTGGACTTGGGGAGTGTGGGCGCTGTTTTGGGATCGACCCGCTTATACACGTTCTGCATAGGTGCCAAGTTCGCATCGCGACCCCGGAGAAAACTCTGCTCGCGCACAATCGTCCAGTACGCCTTGTTGAGGTCTAATGCCCTGGATCTAGATGGGCTGATTAATTCGTAGATGTCCTTTGAGACAACTTCGTCCGTGCGAACAGAGTCGCCCGTGCCGAAAAAGCGTTTGAGCAGCTCCTTGTTCTCGCGGAACTCGTCCCCACCCCCAACCCTGCGGAAATACTGCAAGATCTCACCAACCTGCTCGCCGAGAATCGGCGCGTCGGGCATCCCATGCAGATCGATATAGCCCCAGCCTGGCGCACCGGTGACCTTACGTGCAAATGCGAATGTGCTGTCTACAGTAGCTCCAACGCTAGCGTGGCAGCCCATGCAGAACAGGCCCTCCTCAGTATTTTGGGGCCTAAGATCGCCCCGGGCATCCTCGATAAAACCCTGCACGTACCAGCCGAAGCCGTTGTCGTAGCCGAGGTCGCCAGCCTGCTTCACGCCCCCTTCAGCGTGATCCTCAGCCTTATCGTGAGCCGGGCTCAAACCGTCGTCTTCATGCTCTTCGTGCGCAAGATCTTCGTATCGCTCTCGGATCTGTTCGGGGGATAGAAGCGTGTGCTTACGCATATAGCGTAACTCCTTCAGTCGAGGAGTCGCCTCAATAGTCCCGTCCTCTCCTAGTCCCAAATAACGCACGGTATGCAGAAACTCCGTCCCCTTCGGATAGAGGAAGTGATCTACGGGAACAGTCGCTGCTGAGCCCAAATAGCTCTCAGGCCTTTTTAGCTGCGCGACCTTTGCACGAAGTTGGCCATCGCCGTCGAGGTCAACGCCGATCCGTTTCTCATCTGCGGGCGGGATCGAAAGTTCCGACAAGCCCTTGATAGCCGCCTCGGCAATGCTGAGATTGAGCAGATAGATTTCTCTATCGTAGTTGCCCTCGGCGTCGTTCCGGAATGCCTCAGGCAGACGAATCATCACGTCGTCAGTGGAGCCGTTGGTGGGCCAAAAAGTGCTGGGTAGCGGTTTGTAATTGAAGGCAACCCAACCGCTGCCGTCGCGCGCCACACCACGTTTGTCGAAAGCAGCACCAGCCTTCTCAAGATCCTCGATCTGAGGGGTGTAGCCTTGCCAACCAGATTGCTTTAGCCGCCCGGCAAGGGGCGAGTAGTTATCCCGTGATATGTAGTCGAGAATCTGCTTGTCTTCGATCTGAGCAATCAGCGGACGCCTATCCACAAAAAGGTTGGTCCAGTGATTCTTGAGGGCCACCTCAACGAAGTCATACTCGGACTGCAAGCGTTGGTCGTTCATGGCATTAAGGCGCTCGCTACCTCCGTGATCTTGGTGGCAGACGTAGCAGGGATTGAACCGGCCTTCATGTTTCGTATAGCACTGAGGCGGAACAACTGCCTCAGCATTGTACAAGTCTTCATTGGCGTGGACGGGAGTGGAGGACGCCACCAGCAACACAACCCCGATCAAGGCTGCCGAGACGGACCTACTCGCCACTAGCATGGTGTAGGCGATGCTTTCCCAGGATCGCTCAAGCTCAAGAGTTATTGGCTTTGCTTGAATGAGCGCGTGCTTATCTGAGCACTCAACAGCTTTTCTCAGTGCTCTGCTCATTTCCGTAGGTACTCTTCTACCCCGTCAGCTAGTTGCCCTGTTAATTGAGACTAGCGGAACCCTGAATTGCACCTTCGTGTCTCGGTGCATTCTTGAGCACGGCTTTGTAACCCGGGAGTGCCTTCTCGCGCTCGCCCAGCCTCTCATAAGCTTCGGCACACGCCGGCCCGGAAGTAAAATTATCACAAACCCGACAAACGCACATCGAAACCACATGATCACACTAAAGATGAGGCTCAGACTTTTGGCAACCGAACTTGCGCTGTGTCCCACGGCACGGAGCGCTGCTTGCCTCTAAAAAGCGAGCGTGTTGCGCACACCGACGACTTGCGCATCGTCGGCCTCTGTGCCGCCGCTTGGATGAAAGATATACTGGAAGTCCGGCTGAAGCGTCCAACCATCCATAACTTTCATCGTGTATGCCACTTCAATCAGGGCTTCATGCCCGCTACCGATCGGCTCGCCAGCGTCGCGATTGAAGGCCTGCACTTCATCGGAGATGCCGGTATAAGCATAGCCAATGGCCAACGCATCGTCTGGGCGGCCTGGGATCATACCCGTAAAGGTCAGACCCACATCGAAGTAGAAGTCGATAAGGTTGCGGTCTTCAGGCGCACCGCCGAAGCGGGTGAAGAAGCCGATACCCTGTCCCTCCTCGGCGCCGGGTGCGGCCCAAATCTGTTGATCGAGGACAGCATACACAGCGTAGTTGCCTTCGACAGGCTTGCCTCGGTTCTTGGTGATAGCAATCAGCTCTCCCCCGACGTCGATGCGATTGTTCTCGAATGTGCCGAAGTGGTTCCAGACGCCAAACTTTAGGGTTCCGGGAAGTTCACCACCGCGCAAGGCGTAGCTATAGGCAGCTTCCACCATGAGCAGCGGCCGGTCGCGTAAGCCCCAGTCCAAACCATCGGGGTTGCAGCGCTGCGGATTGCCACCGTCCTTGTTGCAGTCCGGCGCGGGGTCGCCGTTGAACACACCGACCATCAGATGAGTCTGTTCTGTTGGCGTCACCGCGACGCGCACGCCGGGCGTAGCCAACGGATAGGCCGGACCGCCGCCGCGTGTGTTCTCTGCCGCTTTCGACGCCCAACCCCATGTGCCGTTGATCAAATAGCCGGTGCCATCGGACAAGAAAAACTCCTCGTCCGCTGCAAGCTGACCGAAACGGACGGACACCGTTTCGTTGAACAGATACTGCTCGAACCAAAGCTGGAAGAGGCGCGTAGCTGGGACGGCTTCGAAGCTGGTGACGGGCATGAGACCGCCAATATTGGCGGCCGTTATCGAGTACCCGTGAATTTGAAAGCCGTTCGCGAAGAAGCAGAGACCGTCCCACAGGCCTAGCCTCTCCATATCGGCACTCACATAGATGTCGAGGATACCCTGATACTCACCGCCCTCGTCGAAGGCACCCCAGTTGTAGAAGGGTTCCGAGATATACGCACCGCCGACGTCAATGCCCATCGCATGGAGATCGGACGGCGCATCACCAACAATGCGATCGACGATGGGGAGCCGACCATTAGCCGTCACAAACGGGTCGAGCCGTTCTATAGGCACGTCGCAACTAGCGCTCGCAGCGACAGGAGCCGAGATAAGCGCAAGTGCTCCCAGCGTGGCAGTGCGCAACCTCTCGCGAAGCTTGGAAACCATACGGACGCACAGGGCGTCCTGACTCTTCTGAGTGTCGGACATTCTTCCCTCCGAAGCCGAGCGCCTGAACAAACGCGTCAGTGCTCGCGGAGTGGCCCCCATGGAACATCCCGACAATGTGCGAGCAACCCCGTTCGCCCATTAACCCTGGCACGGCTGAAGGCAGGTCTCCTGGCTCGCGGGTCAACGCCGTCTGCCTGACCTTCCCGGTTTCCCAGTGGTCACAATTGGCAGAAAGCTCTCTGCTCACAGTTGCGGGGGCAGCCACGGCATCCGCGCCATCGAGGCGCACACCGTGTTCCCTTTTCATCCCGTCAGAACAGATCCTTAGGGAACCTTCAACGTTGGTAAGCTGTATTACGACGGAAGCATTGTCAATTATGCGACAAGGTTTCCGTATCGGCGCTGCCCGATAGGCCTCGATCCACCGAAAGACAGGAAACCCGCAGGTAGTCAGATCCAGTTTTTCTCCTCGATCGCCGCTTCTGTCGGAGTACCAGAGAGTGCCAGCCTCCTCGTTGCAGCGCGGCTCTCTGCTGAATGCGCCGATGTCTGCTTTGGTTCAAAAACGGACAACCGAATTCCGTCATCGATCCTTGAGTGCGCGGCGTTGAACGTCCAACGCGCCTTCACCGTTGCGAAGGCCGATGTCGGCGCGCCGTACGAGATGTTGTTGTGCGACGAGATCCAGTACTCGGTGTTGAACATGTTCTCGGCATTAACCTGCGCCGACCAATGCTCGTTGAGATCTTGATAGGCGGCACTATCGAAACGCGTATAGCCGGGCAGCCGAATGTCTTGCAATCAACCTATGGCTCCGCCTATCATGAATGACGCAAATAGTTTTCTAGATAATAGTTGAGCATTTTGCATCTTAAGGAAGTCGACGCCAATCTACTGGTTACGCTCGATGCTCTGCTCGTCGATGCAAGCGTGACGCGGGCGGCTGAGAGGCTCGGACGAAGCCCCTCCGCAATCAGCCATGCCTTGGCTAAGTTGCGGGAATTGTTCGACGATGAGCTCTTCGTGCGCGCTGGACAAAGGCTTGTTCCCACCGCCCGAGCACAGGAACTCGCACCGACGGTGCACGTGATCCTTGCCGGCATGGAAAGCCTACTTCGACCCAACAAGCCTTTCGATCCATCACTCACGATGCGCGCGTTTGCCGCGGCGTCGAGCGAAGCCGGCGAGCTGATCCTCATCGAGCCCTTACGCAAGCGTCTGCAAGAAAGCGCGCCGAGCGTTCGGGTCGACTGGGCTCCCTCGCATACGGAGTCCTTGCTCGACGACCTGCGCAACGGTCGCTGCCACTTTGTGATCGACATCACGGGCGAGAGCGCGGAGACGCCAGACATCCGGGCCGCCAAGCTATTCGACGATGAACTCGTGACTTTGGCGCGTCTTGGGCACCCTCTCTTGGAGCAGCGTCCGGATGCGGATGGTTTTGGCGCCGCGGAGCACATCGCCGTACACGGTCTGCCGAGCTTTCACAGCCTGGAAGGCCGACTTGCTCAGTCAGGCCGCGCGATACAGCAAGTATCGCTGGTGTCCTCGGCCCTCGTTGGCGTCATGACAACGTTGGGTAGTAACGCCCTACTCACGCTCCCGGGCTCGCTCGCTCGCCATTTGGAGCGGCAATTCGACCTCGCTAGAATCCCGCAACCTATGGACCCGGTTACGTTTCCCGTACGGCTTTTGTGGCACACGAGCTACGACCGTGATGAATGCCATCAGTGGCTACGCGAGGAATTTGCCAGCCTTGCACAGGGGTCGACGGCTTAAGCACCAGGCCGCGCACTGCCAATATAAGACGATCGTAGTGGCGCCGCCTTGAGCCAGACCCATTGGCGATCGGCGGCTCAATTGTTTCCGTCATGATGGTCAGCTACGATGAACTCGTCTGCTCGCAGCCGAGAGCCGGGCGCTCGGAGGATCTCCATGGTCGTATGGTTCAGCACTCGCGGTGTCGCGGTGCTTTTCGCCTGCCTCTCCTTTCCCGTTATGGCTGCTGACCATCCCTATGAAGACGACGCGCTCGACGTCACATTTCACTGCGATACCCATAGCGGGCGGGCCGTCGCTCTCGAAATGCTGATACGTCCGCAGGCAACCGCCGGTGATCGGTATCCGCCGGATCACAATGTCCGAATAGAAGCGGGCGCAATCACCGTTACGGCGCACTGATGGCTAGCCCGAAGAAACACGACCCGCGCCGTCGCCTGACCTACGCTGTCATCGGACTTCTGTGCTTTGTCGCTATCGCTGCGGGCGCGCTTGTGGGACTCGCCGAGTCGTTCGGACCGCCACCGCTCGGCAAAAACCTCGCCTATTCCAAGACTGTTCTGGGAAGCGACGGCCAACTGTTGCGCGCTCATCTGGCGTCCGACGGACGTTGGCGTCTCCCAGCCTCAAAGGCTGATGTAGACCCACGCTTTCTTGAGGCCCTGCTCGCCTACGAAGACAAGCGCTTCTACGACCATCACGGTGTCGATCCGCTAGCGACGGCACGCGCAGGCCTGCAACTCGCCGTGCACGGAGAGATCGTGTCTGGGGGCTCGACGATCACAATGCAGGTCGCACGGCTCCTTGAGCCGCGGCGCAAACGCTCGATGTACGCAAAGTACCGCCAGATGGTGCGCGCAATCCAGCTTGAACAGGTCTATCGCAAAGACGAGATCCTCGCTCTCTATCTCACGCTTGCGCCCTATGGCGGCAATCTGGAAGGAATTCGCGCGGCGTCCTTCGCTTACTTCGGCAAGGAACCGAAGCAGCTAACCCTCAGCGAGATTGCGCTGCTGGTCGCTTTGCCGCAATCGCCAGAGCATCGCCGGCCCGACCGCCACCCCGAGCAGGCACGCGCGGCTCGAAACCGCGTGCTCGATCGCATTTCGGATAGCGGCATATTCGGCCCTGAAGAGAGGGAGGCGGCAAAGGCAGACCCCGTCCCAACCGCGCGCAAACCATTGCCGCTCGGCGCGCCGCGCGCCTCAGACGACGCGAAGGCCGCATCTTCGGGTCAATCAGTCATACGTCTGACGATACGAGCCCCTCTGCAGTGATGGCTGGCGCAGCATGGCCGCGATCATGCGGTCGCCTGGGCGAACGGTGTTGATGGCCGTTGTTGAAGATTGAATTGGACGCATGAAACAAACCTTGTTTCTTCTAGGCAGCGCCCTCTTGACGAATGAGGGGACCTTGCCCACAAACAGCGCATGAACAAGGGCCACAAAAAGCTCCACATCAAGACCTTCGGCTGCCAGATGAATGTGTACGACTCGGAGCGCATGGTCGAAGCGCTTGCGCCTGCCGGTTACGACGTGACCGAGGCAATGGACGACGCCGATCTCGTCATCCTTAACACCTGTCACATTCGGGAAAAGGCCGCGGAGAAAGTCTATTCGGAACTCGGTCGCGTGCGGCGGAGCAAAGAGGCGCGGAAGGTGCGTGGTAGTGGCACCATGGTGGCAGTAGCCGGCTGTGTTGCGCAAGCGGAAGGCGAAGAGATGATCGCCCGCGCACCGATTGTCGATATCGTAGTCGGACCCCAGAGCCTGCACAGGATCGCCGACCTTGTCGCCAAGGCCGAGTCAGGGGAACGCTTGGTCGAGACCGAGTTCCCTGTAGACGAGAAATTCGCTGCATTGCCTCAACGCGCAAGCGGCAAGCGACCCGTATCCGCTTTCGTGACGGTGCAGGAAGGCTGCGATAAATTCTGTACGTTCTGCGTCGTGCCTTACACGCGCGGCGCAGAATACTCTCGGTCCGCGTCGGAAATCATTGCCGAGGTGGAACGCCTCGCGTCCACGGGCGTACGTGAGGTCACGCTGCTCGGCCAGAATGTCAACGCCTATCACGGCGTGGGTGAGGACGGCACGACATGGTCGTTGGCGAGGCTGTTGAGGCGGCTCGCGGAGGTGCCAGCTATTGCGCGCATGCGCTTCACCACAAGCCATCCGCGTGACATGGATGACGACCTCATCGCGCTGTTCGGCAACGAAGAGAAGTTGATGCCCTATCTGCATCTTCCCTTTCAGGCAGGGTCTGACCGCATTTTGGCGGCCATGAATCGGAAACATACGGCAGATGAGTATGAGCGTCTGATCGAACGCATTAGGGCGGCGCGTCCTGACATCGCGCTTTCAACCGATATTATCGTGGGCTTCCCCGGTGAGACGGATGCGGACTTCCAGGACACGCTGGTCCTCGCCAAGCGCTTGGGTTTCGCGCAGGCATTTTCGTTTAAGTACAGTGCACGTCCCGGTACGCCAGGAGCTTCGCTCGACAGACAAATCTCGGAAATGGTTAAGAAGGAGCGTCTTTCTATCCTGCAGACGCAGCTCGAGAAAAGCCGCCGCGAGTTCGACCGAGCGATGGTCGGAAGGCGGATTCCGGTGCTCTTTGAGGGCAAAGGGCGTAAACCAGGCCAGATTGCTGGGCGGTCCCCTTACCTTCAGCCTGTGTATCTAGATGGATCGGAACGGTTGATAGGTCACATCGCCGAGGTTGACATCTTGGCTGCGGGGCCGAACAGTCTTACCGGTGTCATGAACGCAGGACTTGAATGGCACGAACCGATTCGAGCAGCTATTTGAGTTGCAAGGTAGTTTTCGGAAACCACATTTGACGCGCGGGCGAGTAGCAACGGCAAAGCGCCTGGAGATGGCGCAAGCAAATGGGGATCAAAGTCCCCTGGTCGTCTATTTTGACGATATGGGCCTCGTGCGCGATCTCCTTGGACACTACGACGCCAATCTCGCTGTGCTTGAGGAAAGGCTTGGTGTCGAGGCTGTCGTCAACGGCACAGCGATTTCACTACGCGGCACGGAAGAAGCCTGCAACGCAGCAAGAACGATCTTGGAGCACCTTTACGGCCGACTCGCCGACGGCGAGACGATCAGTGTCGGCGACGTGGCGGGCGCAATACGTCATGTCACGGCGGCCGATGTGGCCGAGATCGGCTTACGAAACAAGGCGCAGCAGATCAAGACGCGCAAGCGTGTCATTACCGCACGCACGCCAGCGCAGAGTGCTTACCTCACCTGCCTTCAGGATAACGACCTCGTTTTCGCTACAGGGCCCGCCGGTACAGGTAAGACATACTTGGCTGTCGCATTTGCCGCAGCAGCGTTGGAGAGCGGTCTCTGCGAACGCTTGATCCTCTCGCGACCTGCCGTAGAGGCGGGCGAGCGCCTTGGTTTTCTGCCTGGCGACATGCGCGATAAGGTCGACCCATATTTGCGCCCTCTTTATGATGCGCTGTACGATACGCTTGGATCGGAGCGCGTCGAACGCGGCCTCGAGACAGGTATGATCGAAATCGCGCCGCTCGCATTCATGCGCGGTCGAACCCTATCCAACGCCATGGTGATTCTTGACGAGGCGCAAAACTGCACGGCGGTTCAGTTGAAGATGTTTCTCACGCGCCTCGGCGAAGGCAGTAAGATGATCGTGACAGGAGATCCGACCCAGGTCGATTTGCCCAAGGGGCAGGACTCTGGCCTTTTCTCCGCAATCGAGATGCTGCGAGGTATCGACGTGATTGGTCACATTGCCTTTGCCAATACGGACGTTGTACGGCGGGAACTCGTAGGGCGAATCGTGGCAGCTTATGACGCCGCGGACCAGTCGACGCAAGCGCAGGGCGCCTCACAGTCTAAGGAGCTTCTTCCTGAGACGACCACCGACGCTCCTAGCTCCAGTAGAACCACATGAGCGAAGACGGCCCTAGACCGAGCAATGAACAGACTGTTGCCACGCCCGCGCTGGACACGGAGATTGTACGCCGTGACGACGCCTGGACCGCACACGGCATCAGCGATGCGATGATCGATCTTGCTGCTCACGCTGCACTCGCTGTCGCGCTACCTGCCCGACCGGCACATTGTGAACTATCTGTACTGCTAACCGGCGATATGGAGATCCGCGACCTGAATAAGACATGGCGCGGAAAGGATCAGCCGACCAACGTGCTGTCCTTCCCAGCTGAAGACAACCCGCGCGACATAGGCTTCGTTTCATCACGTGACGTGCACGGTGTTCCCGTCTTTCTTGGTGACATCGTCCTCGCACTAGAGACGGCGATGGCAGAAGCCTCCGAAAAAGAGATTACCCTCTCCGATCACGTGTCGCACCTGGTCGTGCATGGCGCGTTGCATTTACTTGGTTTCGATCATCTCGAGCAGACTGAAGCGGATAGAATGGAGAGCCTGGAACAGCAGGCACTTGCCTCGCTTGGAATTTCTGATCCGTATGCTGACGCTATCTCTTCAGAGAAAGCATTCTTGGGCGTCGCGGAGATCGCAAAATGAGTCCGTCTGCGCCCGAACACGAAACCGAAAGGGAACCGACCCAACCGGCCGAGGACGAGTCTACCTGGTTTGAGCGACTGCTTCAGACATTCGGCCTCAGCGACGAGCAGGACTTGCGCACGCTTATCGAGAGCACTCTGATCAAGAGCAAGAGTGACGAGTTGAGTCCGCAGGAACGAAGCATGATGCTCCGTATTCTGCGTTTTGGCACTCTAACGGTGGAAGATGTGATGGTCCCCCGCGCCGATATCGTCGCCGTGGACGATAGCGTAACCATCGAAGATCTCTTGCGCGTGTTTCGGAAATCGGAGCACAGCCGGGTCCCCGTCTACCGTGAAACTTTAGATGATCCGCGCGGCATGATCCATATTCGCGATCTGATGTCTTGGATCACCGAAGAAGCAAATGGCAACGGAAACGACCGCATCGATCTCGGGAAGGTCGATTTGACACGCACTGTGGGCTTGATCGATATCACGCGCGAGCTCATTTACGTTCCACCCTCAATGTCCGTACTTGACCTTTTGCTGAAGATGCAAACAGCGCAGCTACATCTGGCGCTTGTCGTGGATGAGTATGGTGGCACTGACGGCCTTGTTTCCATCGAAGACCTCGTTGAGGAAGTCGTGGGCGATATCGCTGATGAGCACGATGTGGAAGACGAGCCGATGCTGGAAAACGATCAAGCGCTCGGACTTGTAGCGGACGCTCGGCTACCGATTGAGGAACTTGAGGATCAATTGGGAATCGACCTCGTCACCGACGAGCAGGAAGAAGATATCGATACGCTGGGCGGCGTTGTGTTCACACTCGCCGGCAGAATTCCCGCGCGGGGCGAAGTGGTCAGCCATCCCTCCGGCGTTGAGTTTGAGGTACTGGATGCCGATCCGCGCCGCATCAAGCGGCTGCGTATCCACGTGCCTGAGGGGCATGTCGAACCCTCCAACGCGAGTGACGCAGCACCCATCGCATCTTGAGGGGCAATATGATGGCCCCCGCACGAATTGCGGCCTGGACAAGCGAACTGACCGGGGTGAGACGTGCGATCACTGCTGTGCTGCTGGGAGCGCTTTCCCTTCTCGCCTTCGCGCCCTTTCACCTCTGGCCAGCTCTTTTCGTAAGTCTAGGCGGACTCACTTGGCTTCTTGATGGAAGCTATCGCGCTGGACGAACGCTTTTCGTTCGCGTGTCGGGCGCGGCAATCACGGGCTTTTGGTTTGGTTTCGGCTTCTTCTTGACGGGTCTTTACTGGGTCGCCGAAGCTTTCCTTGTCGAGCCTTGGCGCCATGGCTGGCTCATACCCTTTGTAATGACGGCGCTCCCCGCCAGCATGGCCCTTTTCTTTGCGGCAGGTAGTGCAATCACCATGGTGCTTTGGCGCCCCGGCCCGGCACGCGTTTTCGCACTGGGGGTTGGCTTGGGGCTCTCGGAGTTGGCACGCGGCCATGTCCTGACGGGGTTTCCGTGGAACTTAATCGGCTATGGATTGCTCGCAAACGACGCGTTGATGCAGCTCGCCGCACCGTTTGGCGTCTATGCCGTGACGGTTTTCGCCGTGTTGCTCTTTTCGGCGCCGGCGGCCATCTGCAGCGACGGTGAACCGCAAAGCCGAGCAACAGTTCTGCTGACTGCCCTTCTTGTTGGCGTCCTCGGCGCGTCCTTTTTCTGGGGTAGCGCGCGCCTCTCGGGCGCTTATGACACGCCAAGTGATATTCGGCTTCGTCTCGTACAGGCCAATATTAGTCAGGCCGAGAAATGGCAGCCTGAGAATGCCACGCGGATTTTTGAGACCTATTTGGAGATGACTCAGCGACCGGGCATCGAAGAGATCAATATTGTTGTTTGGCCGGAAACGGCTCTACCGTTTCCGCTGGATAAGTCCGAAGATGCGCTTGCGGCAATTGGCGCGGCGTTGCCGTCGAAAACTATTCTGCTCGTCGGCAGCGTTCGTTGGGCTGAGAAGCGCAACGACAAAGGAATTCTCCTTAGCCGAGAGGCCTTCAACAGTCTAATGGCGGTCAACGCCGCGGGTGACGTCTTCACCGTCTTCGACAAGATACATCTCGTTCCTTTCGGCGAGTTCTTGCCGTACCAAAACTTTCTTGAAAGCCTCGGCGTCATGCAAATGACAGGCGTGCGTGGCGGCTTCAACGCTGGCGCGGGACCCCGTTTGCTGACCGTCCCTGGCGCACCTCCCGCATTGCCGTTGATCTGTTATGAGATCATCTTCCCCGAAGAAGTTCGCCCCTCACGGTCGTCACAAGCTGACACCGACCGACCAGGCTGGATGCTCAACGTCACCAACGATGCATGGTTTGGGTCGAGCGCCGGCCCCTATCAGCACTTCTTCCAGGCACGTGTCCGTGCAGCAGAACTCGGACTGCCTTTGGTCCGCGTTGCAAATACAGGCATATCCGCCTTGATTGATCCTTGGGGCCGCGTCGTTGCTGAGATTCCGCTCGATGCTGAAAACATTCTCGACATCTCATTGCCCAATTCGGGACCGCCGACGCTCTATTACAGCTTCGGGTCATGGGCGGACCTGCTTGCTGTCATCGCAGCTCTCTTGGGCTGGTTTGCTTGCGCTATTTCTACCCGACGTCCAAGCTTGACTGGCTGACCGTCGGCAACCTATGAACTTGAGTCACCCGAAAACATATTGCGCTTAATCGCAGTCACACGTTTTGACACAAGACCTTTCGAGACGAAAAAATGGCAGGGAAGAAACCAAATCCCATTGACGCTCATGTCGGCAGCCGGGTCCGACTTCGCCGAATGCTCATGGGAATGAGCCAGGAGCGTCTCGGCGAAAGCATGGGTCTGACCTTCCAGCAAGTACAGAAGTACGAGAAGGGCGCGAACCGGATCGGCGCTAGTCGACTGCACCACATCGCTAAAATACTGGACGTACCGGTCGGGTACTTTTTCGACGAGGCGCCCGTAGTGGAGGAACGGTCGACCACGCCGTGTCTGTCTGAGCCGGAATCCGAAGGGTTCATCCTAGAGTTTCTGAATACGCGCGAAGGACTTGAGCTCAACCGTGCCTTCACCAAGATTTCCAGTGCGAAGGTTCGTAAGTGCGTCGTAGACCTTGTCCGATCTCTGAGCGACCCCAAGAATCCGAAATAGGGTCTTCATCCCACGCCCCAGTAAAGGGCTTGACCTCTGCCCGCCCCGTTGCCAGAACCGAGCCCGCGTTGGTCTGGGAGCCAACGGCCTCACACGAAGGGATGCGACAGTGGCTCGAGTAAACTACCTCTTTACAAGTGAATCCGTCTCGGAAGGTCACCCGGACAAAGTGTGCGATCGCATCTCTGATGCGGTTGTCGATCTATATCTTGCTGCCGACCCTTTCGCACGAGTCGCATGCGAGACGCTTGTCACAACCAACCATATTGTCCTTGCTGGCGAGGTCAGGGGACCAGAAAGTGTGACGCGCGAAGCAATTGAGGCGGCCGCGCGGCGCGCCGTTCGGGAGATTGGCTACGAGCAAGAAGGTTTCCACTGGGACCTCGCATCGTTTGAGAACCACCTTCACGAGCAGTCCGCCGACATTGCCATGGGCGTAGATGCCGATGCCGAGAAGGACAAGGACGAGGGGGCGGGCGACCAAGGGATCATGTTTGGCTACGCGTGCCGCGAGACAGACGCGTTGATGCCTGCGCCGATCTTTTACTCCCATCGCATACTTCACGAGATGGCCAAGGCCCGCCACGCAGGCCGCACACCGGAACTCGGCCCTGACGCCAAGAGTCAGGTTACACTTGTGTACGAAAACGGGATGCCGGTTCGAGCCGATTCCGTTGTGGTCTCCACTCAGCACGACGAGAAGGCGACGACCGAACAGGTTGAAGCGATCGTCCGCAGCGTAGTGGATGAGGTGCTTCCAAAGGGCTGGATCGACGGGAGAACCAAATTCTACGTAAATCCGACCGGCCGATTCGTGATCGGCGGACCAGACGGTGACGCCGGGCTGACTGGCCGGAAGATCATTGTCGATACGTATGGTGGGGCCGCCCCTCATGGCGGCGGTGCCTTTTCCGGCAAGGATCCCACGAAAGTTGACCGGTCCGCAGCCTATGCCTCGCGCTACCTCGCGAAGAATGTCGTTGCGGCGGGTCTCGCTGACAAGTGCACGCTGCAGCTGTCCTATGCCATCGGCGTGTCGCAGCCGCTCTCAGTTTATGCCGACCTCCACGGCACAGGACAGATCGCAGAGGACAAGCTTGAAAACGCTCTTCGGGAAGTCATGGATCTCAGCCCTCGTGGGATCCGCGAACACCTCGGCCTCAGCCGTCCGATCTATGAGCGCACAGCCGCATACGGACATTTCGGCCGGACTCCGGAAAACGACGGCGGCTTTTCATGGGAGCGTGTCGACCTAGCCGACCAGATTCGTGGCGCGCTCAACTAGCCAAGAGACATGGGACTCGCGGACAAGATGACCGGGGATCGTCTCGGCCATGATGGCTCCTGCGCGCATTTATTGGGTGGACACGCAACCCTAGGCTTGGCACGCAGCTTAGATGAACACGGAGATACGAGAGGGAACCAAGGCTCGTCCGTTACGGTCTTATGGGAGGCGCAAGGGGAAGCGGCTCACAGCGCGCAAAGAAAAGCTGATCGCCGATCTCCTGCCTGAACTACGTCCGAATCTGTCGAGGCCTGCGCCAAGAGATGTGGGGGCACTTTTTGGCGGCGCTGTACAGGATGTTTGGCTCGAGGTCGGCTTTGGCGGTGGCGAGCACCTGCTTTGGCAAGCTCGCGCCAACCCGGAGATTGGCATGGTCGGCTGCGAGCCCTTTATCAACGGCGTCGCAAGCCTCCTTGGCGGTATCGACGAACACGGCATCGACAACATCCGTATCCATGATGGCGATGCGCGTGACCTCATCGCATGGTTGCCCCAACACTCAGTCGCACGCGTGTTCATTCTTTTTCCGGACCCCTGGCCGAAAAAGCGGCAGACCAAACGGCGCCTGGTTTCGCCTGAGCTCGTCCATTCACTTTCCCAAGTGCTCGTCAGAGGCGGCGAGCTACGTTTCGCGAGCGACGACATGAACTACGTACGTGTGGTGCTGCGTACGATTCTCAAAAATGATGCCTTTGTTTGGACCGCGCGCCGGGCTGACGACTGGCGCGAGCGCCCGGCAGACTGGCCCGAGACGCGCTATGAGCGAAAGGCGTTGGGCGCCGGCCGTAAGCCCGCCTATCTCTCTTTTCGACGCCGCTGAGTTCGGGGCGTCCATCGACAACGCCTTGTGCGTTGTACCCGCGCTCCTCCGACGGGCGTTTCGGTTGCGCTCTTGCCCAATGCACGCGGCCGATTCATCGCATCTTGGCCGACAGCCTTTTTCACAATAATCAGAAGCCACTGATAAATCGGTGCTTTCTTCGCTGCAGCGTGCTTGAAACGTTCGAAAAAGCCCGTATATTACGGCCAGAAACTCGTGATTGATTTGATCAGGGGTGGGCCTCGGCCCGCTCCTTTTTGTTATGGGCTTCGGCCGCGGATACTGGATCTCACCGTCAAACGTCTCGGGGTCCGGAATTGCCGAAACCTTGGGCGTGGACAGTGATGACGAGGCTTGCTGCAGACGAGGACCGCCGCTTCGTGCGGGAAACCGGTCCAGAGCGCGCGGTGGCGGATCTCGCCGAACCAGTGCTGAACGAGCTCGGATTCCGCTTGGTGCGGGTCAAGATCTCGGGGCGGGATGGCGGGACAGTGCAAATCATGGCCGAGCGGCAGGATGGTCAAATGAGTGTGGAGGACTGCGCGACGATCAGCCGGCGCCTATCTCCCGTGCTCGACGCTTATGACCCGATGCCCGGAACGTATCGGCTGGAGATTTCTTCTCCGGGGATCGACCGGCCTCTCGTCCGCCGCAGCGATTTCGCGAAGTGGGTCGGGTACAACGCAAAGGTCGAACTAACAGAGGCCGTCGACGGTCGAAAGCGGTTTAAAGGCCGTATTGAAGACGTGATCGACGAGGAAGTGCAATTGAAGATTGAGCTGGATGGAACCCCCGAGCCGGTGATCATCGGCCTACCTTTTTCGCTCATCGGTGAAGCGAAGCTAACCATGGATGCGGATGTACTCCGCTCTGATTTATCGGGTGGCGAAACAGCTCATTGAGCTTGGAGGCAGTCTTTCTGGGGCTGCCATATACGAACGCAACTTTGTTTGGAGGCCTAAACAATGTCTCAGGCAGGCGTGAGCGCCAATCGGTTGGAGCTCCTGCAGATCGCCGACGCCGTCGCGCGAGAAAAGTCCATCGACCGCCAGGTCGTCATTACCGCAATGGAGGATGCGATCCAAAAAGCGGCCAAGTCGCGCTACGGCAGCGAGAACGAGATCAAAGCCGAAGTCGACCCGAAGACGGGCGAAATTTCTTTGGCGCGCTTGCTGGAAGTGGTGGATGACGTCACGCTCGAGGCTACGCAGATTGCGCTGACCGAGGCTCGGCGGAAAAACCCTGCCGCCCAAGTCGGCGATTTCATCGCCGAGCCGCTGCCCCCGCTAGACTTTGGGCGCGTCGCCGCTCAGAACGCGAAGCAAGTCATCGTGCAGAAGGTACGAGAGGCAGAGCGAGAGCGTCAGTACGACGAGTACAAGGACCGCGTGGGCGAAATCGTCAACGGTATCGTCAAGCGCGTGGAATACGGCAACGTGATCGTGGACCTTGGGCGTGCCGAGGCGGTCGTGCGCCGCGACGAGACCCTGCCCCGCGAAAATTTTCGCTATGGCGATCGCATTCGTGCCTACGTCTACGATGTTCGGCGCGAACAGCGCGGGCCGCAGATCTTTCTGTCGCGCACACATCCGGAATTCATGGCGAAGCTGTTTTCGCAGGAAGTCCCGGAGGTCTATGAGGGCATTGTCACGATCCAATCGGTCGCTCGCGATCCAGGCAGCCGAGCGAAGATCGCGGTCGTCTCGCGCGATAGCTCGATTGATCCCGTCGGCGCCTGTGTCGGTATGCGCGGCTCTCGCGTTCAGGCGGTCGTCAATGAGCTGCAAGGCGAAAAGATCGACATCATCCAGTGGTCGCCGGACGCCGCGACCTTCATCGTGAATGCGCTTGCACCAGCAGAAGTCGTCAAGGTCGTGCTCGACGAAGATGCCGAGCGCATTGAAGTCGTCGTACCTGATCAACAATTGTCGCTTGCCATCGGCCGCAAGGGGCAGAACGTCCGCCTCGCGTCCCAACTGACCGGTTGGGATATCGACATCATGACGGAAGCGTCGGAATCGGAGCGCCGTCAAGCCGAGTTCGCCGAACGCTCCGCCAAATTCATGGAAGCGCTCGATGTGGATGAGGTCATTGCCCAACTGCTGGCCTCGGAAGGATTTACCTCCGTCGAGGAAGTCGCCTTTGTCGACACAGACGAGATTTCCTCAATTGAGGGCTTCGATGAGGAGACGGCTGGCGAGATTCAAACCAGAGCGCGCGAACATCTCGAGAGGCTCGAGGCGGAACTGGACTCCAAGCGCAAGGAACTCGGCGTATCGGACGAGTTGCTTCAGCTCGAAGGGCTGAATACGGCCATGCTTGTCGCTCTTGGCGAGAACGACGTGAAGTCGCTTGAAGACCTGGCCGACTGTGCCACCGACGATCTCGCCGGCTGGATCGAGCGGCAGGACAAGGAAACGACCCGTTTTCCAGGATTTCTCGACGGCTTCGGCATGACGCGCCCGCAGTGCGAAGATCTGATCCTGGCAGCGCGGGTCAAGGCTGGTTGGATTGACGAGGCCGATTTGGTTTCTGAAGAGTCTGATGAGACCGAGGAAGACGGCGCCGAAGGCCCTGGGGGTGATGAGGTGGCGGGAGGCAATGACGAAGCTTCTGGCGAAGACGCAACCGCGTCATGAGCCGGTATAGATATAAGGCAGTTGTAGTTGGAGACGGCGGTGCAGAGCGAGACGCGACAGACGAAGTCGCGGCAGGCCCCTGGGGTTACCCAGCGGCGCTGTGCACTGACACGCGCCCACCGGGCTAAATCTGACCTCATCCGCTTTGTGCTGGGGCCGGATGGCACTGTCGTCCCGGATCTCAAGGAGCGCCTTCCTGGGCGTGGCGCCTGGTTCACCGCGGCCCACGATACGATCTCAGACGCCGCAAAACGCCATGCATTCGGCCGTGCGCTGAAGGCCGATGTCCGGGTCCCGGACGGCCTTGCCAAGCAGGTCGATGGGCTTTTGACCGAGCAGGCCCTTGGCGCATTTGCCCTGGCCAATAAGGCCGGAGAGGCCGTTTTCGGCCGCTCCAAGGTCGAGGAAGCGCTCCAAAAAGGTAGGACTATTGCCTTGGTGCACGCAGCGGACGCGGCCGCGGACGGCTGCCGGAAATTGGACGGCAAAGCCCGCGCCGCTACTGGTGGACAAGGGATCCCGTCGGTCTGCGCATTTACCGCAGATCAATTGAGTTTGGCATCGGGCCGGACAAATGTGATACATGCTGCCCTCATCCAGGGCGGTGCGGCTCAAAAGTTCCTGGCGGCAGCCTCGCGTGTCGAGCGTTACC
>NZ_JBZMXT010000011.1:0-47160 GCF_058506495.1 Methyloceanibacter sp.
GCGCACAAGCCGGTGTGCTCATTCGCAACGCGGCTGCACTCGAAGGACTAGCCAAAGTCGACACCCTCATCGTTGACAAGACCGGGACGTTGACCGAAGGCAAGCCTACGGTGACCGATGTGGAGGCCGTGAACGGCTACACAGAAAGCCAAGTGCTTGGATTTGCAGCAGCGCTTGAGAGTGGCAGCGAGCATCCGCTAGCTGTCGCTATTCTCAAGGGCGCTGCAGACAAGAAGATCAAGGTGGAGAAAGCGCGGGATTTTGAGTCCGTTACTGGCAAAGGCGTTGTTGGCCGGGTTGGCGGGAGCATTGGCGGTCATGCGGCTCGGCTGGGCAACAGCCTCCTAATGGATGACCACCGCATCAATATTCTCAGCGTGAAGGATTCGGTCGCGCGACTCCGCGGAGAGGGAAAAACCGTGATGTTTCTCGCGGTGGACAATCGGCTCGCGGGAATCGTCGCGGTAGCTGATTCGATCCGGGAGGGCACGTCGGACTCAATATCGATGCTGCATGATTTGGGTCTGCGGGTCGTGATGGCGACGGGCGATAACGCGACGACGGCCAAAACGGTGGCAAGCAAGCTTGGGATCGACGAGGTTCATGCTGGCCTGACGCCGGGCCAGAAGCTGGAACTGGTTGAAGATCTCCAGAAACAAGGCGCAGTCGTCGCCATGGCGGGAGACGGCATCAACGATGCCCCAGCGCTCGCGAAAGCAGATGTGGGCATCGCCATAGGCACAGGCGCCGATGTCGCGGTTGAGAGCGCAGACATCACCCTACTGAGGAGCGATTTGCGCGGTGTCGCACGCGGCACAAAACTGGCTCGAGCTACCATGCGCAACATCAGACAGAATCTCTTCTTTGCATTCGTCTATAATGCAATTGGTGTCCCTATTGCCGCTGGTGTGCTCTACCCTGTCGCCGGCATTGTTTTGTCACCGATGATTGCGGCCGCGGCCATGAGCCTTTCGTCCGTTTCCGTCATCGGGAACGCCCTTCGCCTACGTCGTGTCGAATTGTAACCGGAGGCCCCACGGATGAGCGCCGAGAGTCGCACCACGAAGTTTCTCAAGGACTACGCGCCGCCAGACTACCTGATCAGGGATGTGACCCTCGACGTGCAATTGGCACCAGAGAACACGCGTATCTCATCGAGTCTCGCAATCGAGCCGAATGCGGGAACAGTGGCCGGTACACCGCTCGTCCTGGACGGTGAGGAGCTGACACTCGAGAGCATCGCGGTCAACGGTCAGGCGCTCGAGGCCGGTCGCTATGCACTCTCGTCCGGAAAGCTCACGATACCAAATCCGCCTGTGGAATCATTCACCCTCGACATCACAACGGTGTGCAACCCCGAAGCGAACTTGGAGTTATCGGGCCTCTACCTTTCCAACGGAACGTACTGCACACAGTGTGAACCGGAGGGTTTTCGTCGAATCACATATTTCGTCGATCGTCCGGACGTACTGGCAACTTACACTGTACGCATTGAAGCGGACCGAGATGCGGTCCCGGTATTGCTCTCGAACGGCAATCCAGTCGACGCAGGCGATGTCGCAGGACCTGGCCGGCACTATGCGATCTGGCACGACCCACACCCTAAACCCTCTTACCTTTTTGCGCTCGTCGGCGGTCGGCTTTCGTCGATCCACGATACATTCACAACAGCCTCGGGGCGCGAGGTTGCACTTGGTGTTTATGTGGAGCCCGGCAAGGAAGATCGCTGCGACTGGGCGATGGAGTCCTTGAAGCGCGCCATGCGCTGGGATGAGGAACGGTTCGGTCTCGAATACGATCTCGACGTGTTCAACATCGTTGCCGTCTCCGATTTCAACATGGGAGCGATGGAGAATAAGGGTCTCAACATCTTCAACGATAAGCTCGTACTCGCCCGGCCCGATACAGCGAGCGACGGGGATTATACCTCCATCGAAAGTGTGATCGCACACGAGTACTTTCACAACTGGACCGGCAACCGCGTCACGTGCCGCGACTGGTTTCAGCTTTGCCTTAAAGAGGGACTGACAGTCTTCCGCGATCAGGAGTTCACTGACGATGTCCGCATGGGCCCTGTGATGCGCATTCTTACGGCGCGGTTGCTAAAGGCCCGCCAGTTTCCGGAAGATGCAGGACCACTCTCGCACCCTGTCCGGCCTGCCTCGTACATCGAGATCAACAATTTCTACACGGCGACGGTCTATGAGAAAGGCGCCGAGCTCTGTCGGATGCTACAGACACTTTTGGGCAAGGACGCGTTCCGACAGGGAATCGCTTTGTACTTCGAGCGCAATGACGGAATGGCCGCGACCGTAGAGGACTTCGTCTCCGCCATGTCAGATGCGTCGGGCCGCGATCTCACCCAGTTCATGCGCTGGTACACGCAGAGTGGGACGCCAGAGATCGCTTGCACGCTCGATTACGATGAGTACGGCAAGACGGCGCGGCTGAAGGTAAGCCAGGTAGTCCCGCCAACCCCTGGTCAGGGCAGCAAAGAGCCCATGCACATCCCCCTGAAGGTAGGTCTTATTGGCGCCAATGGCGACGAACTGCCACTCAAGCTAAATGGAGAACTCGTTCCCGACGGCCTATTGGAAGTCACGGATCGAGAGCAAATCTTCGAGTTTGAAGATATTCCTGCCCCGCCAACGCCGTCCATCTTGCGCGATTTCTCTGCGCCCGTGCGGGTAACAACAAGTCTGAAGCCGGAACAGATCGAGTTCCTGATGGTCCACGACAGCGATCCCTTCAATCGCTGGCAGGCGGCTCAGACCTATGCGACAGACTTAATCGCGGCTGCATCAAGAGACGGTCTCGACGCCGAAGCTGTCAGCGGCCCCCAGGCAACACGCCTAGCTCAAGCTCTGGAACCAACGCTCCGTGACGAGACATTAGCGCCAACATACCGTGCCGAGACTTTGAAACTGCCGAGCGAGTCTGACATTGCACGTGAACTTGCGCGCAATGTTGATACGGACGCCATTCTAGTAGCCCGCAACACGCTGCGCGCAACGTTGAGCGCAGGCATGGCCGATACGCTGTCAGACATCTATCAACGCAACGCAACGCAGGGGCCCTACTCGCCGGATCCGGAAAGTGCCGGCCTGCGGGCGCTCCGCAACGCAGCGCTGGATCTCATTGCTGCAACCGGCACGGATGACGCCATAGACCTCGCATTTCAGCACTATCGCAGCGCGACAAACATGACCGACTCCATCATGGCGCTGTCGACGCTCTCACATATACCGTCGGATGCTTGCGACGAGGCGCTCCACGACTTCTACACGCGCTGGGAAAACGATCCGCTCGTGCTCGACAAATGGTTCGCAGTGCAGGCGCGTGCGGGCAGGCCCGACTCGGTCGAAACCGTTCGCCGACTTCTTGGCCATCCAAAGTTCTCGCTGAAAAACCCGAACCGTGTCCGAGCCCTGATCGGGTCCTTTGCCATGGCGAACCCATCTGGCTTCAATCGAGCCGACGGCGCTGGCTATGATTTCTTGGCGGAGCAGGCGCTCGAGATCGACGGTTTCAATCCGCATGTCGCCGCGCGCTTACTGGGCGCCTTCGAAAGCTGGAAAACCCTGGAGCAAGGGCGGCAGTCCCGTGCGAAAAAGGCTCTTCAGAGCCTCTCTTCAGCGAGTTTGTCGACCGACGCTTACGAAATCGTGACGAAAACGTTAGGCGGCAGCTAGAATCACTTCTCTCTGTCAACGAGTTGTTAATCTAATTTCCACAGGTTTTTACTAGACAGATGCTTCAGTCCTCGATTCCATGGACAGAAGTGATTCGGAGATGCGGCAACTTCTCCGAGACGGCGACAGGAGAAGAAAGGGGACCCAATGGCGCGGGCTCGTCCTGCGCGAGGTGCGGGGATCTATTCCATCACAGGGCCACGATGGCAGGACATCCGCGCGCTCGTCGATCAACACCTCCCATCACAGGAGAGGTTGCGCCAACTCGTTCCTATCCTCGTCTTTGGCTTCCTAATCGTCGCAAGCCTCGGCTTTAACTATCAGATCGGTTCCAGTAAGGACGCTCGGATGACCGCCGCTCAGCGGCAGCTGGCTCTGAACGCTGATATTGCCTCTCTGAAACTCCGTGCCGAGGTCCTGGCCTCAGGCACCGATTGGCAAGGTGAACTGGCGCAGAGTCTGCCTCTTCGCGCCGCGCGCGAGGGTCGTGTCGTACTGTTGTCTGATGCCGCAGGCAGCATTCAGGCTCGCGTACCGATCGGCAGCCATTATCAGGGCAATCTGCTGACAGTCCTCGGCCCAGGTCAGCCTTTGACCATTATGGGCGCTGACGCGGGCGTGATGCGCATAGCTTTAAACGACGGCACGGATGCGCTGGTAACGGTACGCAACGTTCCGCGTACCGACGCGCAGTTGACATTCATTCAGCCAGTCGCAAGCGCGCTTGCCGGATGGCGTAGCGGCGCCACAATAGAAGTCTTGCTGCTTATTTGCGGTGGCCTGCTCCTCATGCTGTTCGCAGGGGCATTCTGGTACTTTGCTCCAATTCGAAAGGCGCGAGAGCCCGACGCGCTTACCCGTGAGCTAACAGAAGCCATCCCCGGCTGCGGAGTATGGCGCTGGAACCTGGCACGAGGCCATATCGATTGGTCGCCGCCAATGTACGCGCTGCTCGGCCTACAACCCGACTCATCGATGATGTCCTATGGGACGCTCGCCAGCAAATTGCATCGTGATGACGACCTACGGGCCGAGTTGGACCGCCATCTCCGCGAAGGCCTCAACCTTTTCGATCAATGCTTCCGGCTGCGTCATGCAGACGGTCATTGGGTTACGACTCGCCTGCGCGGACACATTACGCGCGACGCAGATACAGGTGAGCCCTACCTAACGGGGATGGCCGTGATGGCTGACCCCAATGCGGTTCCAGGAGCCGCGGACGCTAACGCCCGACTGCGCGATGCCGTAGAAACCATCTCCGAGGCCTTCGTCCTTTGGGACAATCACAACAGATTGGTGATGTGCAACAGCAAGTATCAGCAGTTTCACGGCCTTGCTGACGACATGGTGCAGCCCGGCAGTTCTTATGACGAAGTCATCGCCGCTGCCTCCGAGCCGATTGTATCCAAGCGCTTTGCTGTAGCGAACAAGAACGACCACCAGTCGCGAACATACGAAGCTCAGCTTGAGGACGGCCGCTGGCTGCACATCAATGAACGTCGTACGCGCGACGGCGGTTACGTGAGTGTTGGCACGGACATCACAGACCTTAAACAAAGCCAGACGAAGAATGCAGAGAGCGAACACCAACTCCGCGCAAGTGTTGCGGAACTCCGATTGTCGCGCCGCGAACTCGAGCATCAAAAACAGCAACTCGTGGACTTGGCTGAAAAGTACGCTTTGGAGAAAAACCGAGCTGAAGCCGCAAACCGTGCCAAGTCTGAATTCCTCGCCAATATCAGCCACGAGCTACGCACACCCCTTAATGCGATTATTGGCTTTTCCGAAGTCATGCAGCAGTCACTCTTCGGTCCGCTCGGTCACGAAAAGTATCAAGAGTATGCGCGGGACATCTATTCCAGCGGCGAGTACCTCCTCGAAGTCATCAATGACATCCTAGACATGTCGAAGATCGAAGCTGGCCGCATGACCCTCGATCTTGGTGACGTAGATGTAGCCGACATTGTCCAAGACAGCATGAAGGTCGTGAGCCAAGCGGCAGCGGAGCGCGGCATCGCACTAGAACGTCAAGGTCCGGAGCATTTCCCCATCCAAGCGGATCGGCGATATCTAAAACAGATCTTCCTCAATCTACTCTCTAACGCTGTGAAATTCTCTCAGGACGGCGGTCGCGTCGATGTTCGGCTCACGCGCAGCAATGGCCAGCTTAAGATCGCCATAAAGGATACGGGTATCGGCATCGCGCAGACCGATATCGCCAAGCTCGGCCGACCTTTTGAACAGGTCGAGAACCAGTTCTCTAAGAGCCATCAGGGGAGCGGTCTAGGCCTTGCCATCTCCCGCGCCTTGGTGGAACTCCACGGGGGGACAATTGAGATCAAGAGTCGCGAAGGTTACGGCACGACGGTGACATGCTCCTTACCTATCCGCACTCCACGTCCGGCCAATGTTGAGGAACCGCTGGCGAAGAGCGCCTGAGCTAACCTCATACAATGAGCCGATCGAAGGCGCTGTGTACGCGCGCCAGCGTCTCTTTCAACGTCGCCTCCAACGTCGCAAAATCAGGCATATCGGCGGACCGAGCCAACAGATCTCGCAGCGCTTGCGGCGCCTCACTGGCCTCGAAACTCTCTTCCAAGCAAAGCCGCAGAACTTGCGTCAACGACTGATACAGCCGCGCGGCAGGTATAAGCAATTCCGCGTCCGCGGGTTCAAGAACATGTGCCGCCGCGAGCTTGGTAAGAGCGACTTCGGTGTTCTGGTTCAGAATATCAGGCTGACGGGCCGCGCTCACAAGCTGGAGGAACTGCGTAATGAACTCCAGATCAACGATCCCGCCACGAACCTGCTTAAGATCCCAAATGTCTCTGGTCCCCTTTTCAACCGCGATCTTTCGGCGCATTTCGTGGACCTCTCCAGCGACGGCGCTACGATCGCGCGGTCGCGTGAGTACATTCCGAGTGGCCGCGTTGATTGCCTCACGCAATGTATCTGGCCCTGAAACCACGCGCGCGCGAGTCAATGCCAAGTGCTCCCAGACCCAGGCGGACCGCTCTTGGTATTCGATGAACCCAGATAGCTTGGTGGCAACCGGTCCCTGGCTGCCCGAGGGGCGGAGCCGCATATCGACTTCGTAAAGCGCACCTTCGGCCGTCTGCGCCGATAAAGCCGCAATCAAGCGCTGCGTAAACCGAGTGTAGTACTGGGGGCCCTGAAGACTCCGCGCACCGTCCGATACCGCATTCTCTCCGATATAGTTATAGACGGTGATCAGATCGAGGTCCGACGCGGCGGTCATCTCTTCACCGCCAAGCTTGCCCATCGCCAATACCGCCGCCATACCACCGGGCAAACGACCGTACTGACTCACTAGCTCCTCACCTACACGGTCGGACAAGGCTTGTATCAAAGTGTCGGCGAGAACCGCATAGGCCTCACCCGCCTGCTCTGCGGAAATCGTTCCTGAAATTACACGAACGCCGATAAGGAAACTCTGTTCGCGGCCAACGATACGAGCACGGTCAAGGGCATCCTGATAGTCTGTCGCACGGGCCAGAGAACTGCCAACCACAGCTGAGAGCTGTTCCTTGGTCGGAACGTCTCCGAAGAAACCGGGGTCCAGTACGGCATCCAATAGACGAGGCCGTCGTCCTAGAATCTTGGCGAGCCGAGGCGCTGTACCCATTATGTCCGCCACCAGCCGAAGCAGACTTGGATTTGCCGATAGAAGTGAAAAAAGCTGCAAGCCTGCAGGCATGTTGGCCATAACCTTGTCGAAGGTTGACAAGGCAAGATCGGGCTGCGCCGTTCGACTGAAGGCTTCGAGAAGATTTGGCAAAAACTCTGTCAGCCGCTCCCGCGCCTTGGCGCTGCGCGTGGCGGGATAACGGCCAGCCTGCCAGGCCTTGATCGCTTCGATCGCGGCACTGGGATTCTCAAAACCAAGGCTCTCAAGAGCCGCGCGGGATTCCGGGTCGAACTCGTCTCCTAAAATAAGACCGGGAACCGAAGACGGAGGCTGAGGGAGCTTTTCGAACAACGCCTCATAGTGCTTCTCGACACACTCAAAACGTGAAGTCAGCGCGTCGCCAAATGCGTCCGTGTCGGAGAAGCCGCAAAGCCGCGCAAGCCGATCCAAGTCACGAGGTTCTGCTGGAACGAGATGCGTTTGCTGGTCCCCTATCATCTGAATACGGTTTTCAACCCGGCGCAAAAACAAATAGGCCTCAGACAGCTCCTCGGCCGCTTCGGATTCTATCCAACCGTCTTCTGCAAGCCGGGCAAGCGTCTTCAAGGTTCCGCGTGTTCGCAGCTCGGGATGACGTCCGCCGGCGATCAATTGCTGCGTTTGAGCAAAGAACTCAATATCGCGAATTCCGCCGCGTCCGAGCTTGATATCGTGACCGCGCACAGCGATCGCGCCGTGGCCCTTATGTGCATGCACGCGGCGCTTCATCGCATGGATGTCAGCCACGGCTGCAAAATCTAGGTACCTTCGCCAGATGAAGGGGGAGAGCTGATGAAGGAAGGAACCTCCGAGCCCCTCATCTCCAGCCACCACGCGCGCCTTGATTAGCGCTGCGCGTTCCCAGTTTTGGCCGAAGCCCTCGTAGTAGATCAGACCCGCCTCGGTCGAGAGCGCAACCTGTGTTGCACCGGGATCCGGCCTCAGTCGCAGATCGGTCCGATACACGTAGCCGTCCTTGGTCTGCTCTTGAAGCAAGCGCACAAGGTCTCGGGTTAGTTTGACAAAGAAGGCCGAGGGCTCCTCGGACTCTTCGAGTCCCGCCCGTTCTGGGTCATAAAAAACGATGATGTCGATATCGGATGAGTAATTCAGCTCCATGGCTCCGAGCTTTCCCATGGCGATGACGAAATATCCATCGACATCGGCCGAAGACAATCGCCCCGCCTCGTGGGCCCTGCGGAACAAATAGCGGACTGCTGTCCGTATCGAGATATTGGCAGCGTAGCTCAAGCCCGAAAGCGTTTCGGCTGTCGTCCAGACACCGCCAAGATCGGCAAGCGCCGTCAATAATGCGCTGCGCTTCTTGAATTCCCGTAAGAGAGCCATGGCGGCTGCTTCAGAAGGCGCCTCGGCAATACTCGCTTCGAGCTTCGCACCTGCCTGCTCCAAATGTGTACTGGGATCCTCGGTCAAGCACGCAGCAAGAAGAGCCGGGCTGCGCTCTGACAAAGCAGCAAGAAAGGGCGAACCAGAGAAGACAGCCGTGAGGAACGAAGCAACCTTCGGCGAATCCAGGAACTCGATCGCGCGCGCAGAGCCAGGATCTTGGACCAAGCCGCCCCGCACGGTCGCCAGCACATCGGCGCCGCGATCGGCGTCGAAAACTTCGGGTGATTCACAGATCTGCTCGGCGAACGCCGTCAAGTCGGCCTCAGCTCTCCTTCTGGCGACGGTTCGTCCGCCGTCTTCGCTTGCTGTGTGTCGTTCTCTAGCGGAAGGCTAAACACGACACAGAGGCCGGGCTCATTGTCCTCAAGCCTCAAGGACCCACCATGCAACCTCGCCACCGCCGCGACAAGGCTCAATCCGAGACCGCTGCCAGGTTCCGAACGGCTAGCTTCAAGACGCACGAAGCGGCTCAGAACACGTTCTCTCTCCGATTCAGGAACCCCGGGGCCGCGATCGCAAACCGCGACCTCGGCAACTCCGTCATGGCTGCAAGTTCGGACGATGACTTCGGATGCATGACCGTTCGCTTGGCTCGCCGGCACCAAGCCGTACTTCAATGCGTTGTCGATGAGATTGGCGATGGCTTGCCCGAGAAGCTGCCGGTTGCCACGCACAGGAATATTGCCCGCAAGATCCACCTTCAGAGCAATACCCCGCTCTTCGGCAAAGGGCTCATAGAGTTCCGCTGCATCGCTGACAAGTGCCGATAGATCGAGATTATCCCGGTCGTCTCCACCGGTCCCAGCTTCGAGCCTCGCAATAGACAAGAGCGCGTTGAATGTCTTCATGAGGCCGTCAGCCTCTTCGATTGTTCGTTCTAGTGCATCGCGATAGGTTGCGGCATCGGAGGGCTCACGCAGTGCCTCCTCCACGCGATTGCGCAGCCTGTTCAGAGGCGTCTTAAGATCATGTGCGATGTTGTCGGAGACTTCGCGCATGC
Source organism: Methyloceanibacter sp. (assembly GCF_058506495.1). Taxonomy (NCBI): domain Bacteria; kingdom Pseudomonadati; phylum Pseudomonadota; class Alphaproteobacteria; order Hyphomicrobiales; family Hyphomicrobiaceae; genus Methyloceanibacter; species Methyloceanibacter sp. The sequence continues at coordinate 9,791 of NZ_JBZMXT010000011.1, forward strand.
CGGCCATGAGTTGCTCAATACGGCCAAGCATAGAGTTGAGACTTTCCGCCAAACGATCCAATTCATCGCCGGACCCGCTCACTGGGAGCCGCCGGGAAAGATCACCCGCCATGATCGTACGCGTCGTGTCGGAGAGGTCGTCAATTCGGGTCAGCAATCGGCGGCTAACCCAATAGCCTCCGCCAAGGCCCACGAGAGCCATCACGCCAAGTCCCCACAACATCGTGGACCGGATAAGTCTCGAGAGTTCTCGTCGGTCTTCGATGTCACGGCCGACAATCAATCGGTCGCCACCAGGAAGCCTGAAGACATTTGCGAAGGCAAGCCGCTGCTCCATGCCGCCTGGCGCAGGCCGGCTATAGAAGAACTCGACCGGCCCGACGCTGTCCCAGAGCTGAGGTGAGACAGCACTCAGGTTCCCTGCAAGTTGCTTCTCGTTCCCATCCGCGACCAGGTAGAGGCTATTGCCGGGTGTGCGGCTGCGTTGCGCGACGATCCGCACAAGCTGATCACGCCCGCCCGCCCGATACTGCTCTGCTAGTCCCTTGAGCTCCGCATCAATCGTCTGGTTCAACTGGCGGGACAGCAAAACAGTCGTGTTCCAATAAAGGTATACGATTGCCACGATGGCCGCTGCACTGAATAAGGCGAAATACGTCAGTGACAGACGAAAGGTGGTCGTTCGGAATAATTTAGTGAGCGCTGTCACGGATTGTATAACCGGCACCGCGAACCGTATGGAGGAGCGGCTGTTCGAAGTTCTTATCGATCTTCGACCGGAGCCTCGAAATGTGGACGTCAATAACATTTGTTTGCGGGTCGAAGTGATAGTCCCAGACGTTCTCGAGCAACATTGTGCGTGTAACGACCTGTCCCGCGTGCTTCATCAAGTACTCAAGTAAACGAAATTCTCGCGGCTGCAATAAGATGGACTCGCCCGCTCGTGTCACCTTGTGAGACAGGCGATCTAAGATAAGATCGCCAACCGCGAGCCGGGTGGAACCCTCTTCAGGCGATGTCCGCCGCGCGAGGACCTCAACACGCGCGAGCAATTCGCTGAACGCATACGGCTTCGTGAGGTAATCGTCGCCGCCGGCCCTCAATCCCTTGACCCGATCGTCGACCTCTCCCAATGCCGAGAGGATCAAGGCCGGAGTATGTATTTCATCTGTACGCAGAGCTTTTATGACACCGAGTCCGTCGAGCTTTGGCAACATGCGATCCACGATCAGGACGTCGTACGCATTCGCCTTTGCAAGCTCGAGGCCGGAGTCACCATCGGCAGCGTGCTCGGCAATGTGGCCCGACTCTTTAAGGGCCCGCTTTAGAAACGCTGCCGTTTCGAGATCATCCTCGATAACCAAGACCCGCATATCGCCTCAGCTCACTCTCGCTCTTAGTCTGGACTCTCGAGTCTAATCAATCGAGGGGAAGCAAAAAAGGGCGGGCGGCGCGGTTTGGGGGGGAAAACCGCGCCGCCGTCCAACAGAAGAGAGGCGATTCTAGCCCTTCTTCTGGGAAAGCGCGACGAAGCGCGTTTGGTCGCCGGTCTTGACCTGCATCAACACCTTAACTTCGTCCTTTTCACCTTTGGCCGACTCGGTCGCCTTCTTTAGTCCCTTTGCCACATCGCTCGGATTTGAGACGGCCACGCCGGCGACCTGGAGAATGATGTCACCGGGCTTCAAGCCCTTGTCGGCGGCATCACTTTCGGAGTTAACCTCCAAAATCACTACACCGTCTTCGCCGGCGCCCGGGATCTTACCAGCCGGCGCAAGCGATAGGCCTAGCTTCTCCACTTGCTCGGGCTCGTCAGCGGGCTCTTCGGTCCGTAGCGATGCCAACTTCTTGGCACTTGGGAACGAGCCCAGTGTCATGTTGACTTCGCGCCGGTCGCCATAACGGACAATCGCGAGGTTCACCGTCGTGTCAGGCTCCAGGTCGGCGATCTTACGAGCAAGATCGCGTGAGTCTTTGACCTCATTGCCATTCACCTCAACGATGACATCGCCAGCCTTGATATCCTGGTCGGCGGCAGGGCCATCCTCGGTCACCTTCGTGATCATAGCGCCCTTCGCCTTGGCTAAGCCTACCGAGTCGGCGATATCGTCATTCACGTTTTGAATAACCACACCGAGCCAACCGCGATCGACGCTACCATCATCTTTCAGATCGGCGATGACTTCCTTGACAAGCGCGGCCGGCACGGCAAACGCGATACCAACATTGCCGCCGGACGGCGAGAAGATCGCCGTGTTGACGCCGACAACATTGCCGTCGAGGTCAAAGCTTGGGCCACCTGAGTTGCCGCGGTTCACCGCAGCATCGATCTGGAGATAGTCATAGGGGCCAGAGCCAATGTCGCGGCTACGCGCCGATACAATGCCGGCTGTAACCGTCCCGCCAAGGCCGAACGGGTTTCCGACCGCGAGCACCCAGTCGCCAACTCGGGGGTACTTCTCCGACATGTTTACGAAGGGGAACTTCTTTCCGTTTCCATCAGTGACCTTAATGAGCGCGAGGTCCGTGCGTGGATCTGACCCGATCATCTTTGCATCGAACTTCTCGCCATCTTCCATCGTGACGGTGATGTCCTCTGCATCCTCAACGACGTGGTTGTTGGTGACAACGAACCCATCCTCAGAGATGAAGAAGCCGGATCCCTGCGCAAGACTCGGCATGCGCCTCGACGGCCCCTTGGGCTGCCCCTTGAAGAACTTTTCGAAGAAGTCCCGCGGGATGCCTTCCGGCAGGTTTGGCATTCCAGGAATGGGTGAATCGTCGTTGGATGCCGTCTTGGTCCCGCCTTTAACATTGATGCTAACGACTGCTGGCTTCACCTTTTGCACCAGATCTGCGAACGACAGTGGAGCGCGTCCATAGGGCGTCTCGATCGTCTGCTGCATCTGGGCCGTTTCGGCGACGGCCAATGGCACACGCGGGTTGAACGAAAGGCCAATCGCCCCTGCGGCGACCAGCGCCGTAGCGGCAAGGATAACGGGCCTTCGAACCAACTTCCGCGACCGGTTGTTCTCGTTCGCTGCTGGGTTCGTATGAGATGTCATTCGATTCCCCTCTCTTGGGACGGCAAAACCACTCCGGCAGTGCTACGACAAGCCGGAAATTCATCGTGATCTTAGGAATATAGGGAACCGCCAATTACGCTGCGGTTTCGGCGTCATTAATTTTCAGTAAGGTTGAGCGCGCAATTGTCTTGGGAAAAGTTGCGATCACATCTTGTCGGCTCCGTTGACGGCCCTCTTGTCAAGCAGTCGGTTTAACTGGGCCTGCTCGCTCTCCGTCAAAGCCGACGGGGTCGCTGTGGCCGTTGCGCGCCGGATGTAGGCGTAAAGTATGCCGCCGATGGCCAGGATTAGCAGAAGCGGGGTCGCCAGCCACAGCACCCACGTATAGGGCGTAAACCTCGGCTTCAGCAGCACAAACTCCCCATAGCGCGAAACCACGAATGCAATGATCTCTTCGTCGTTATCTCCCGCCAAGAGCCGCTCGCGCACAAGAACACGCAAGTCTTTCGCTAGAGGAGCGTCGGAATCGTCGATTGACTGATTTTGACAAACGAGGCAGCGCAATCCCGCAGACAACGCCCGCGCCCGCTCTTCTAGCGCTGGGTCCTTCAACACCTCGTCCGGCTGAACGGCGTGCGCGCTTGGCGCAGCGAGTATGAATGCCGCAAAAACCGCGAGAACCAGCGACAGGCGGTTGCTCATGGTGAGTTGCCCGCCGATAGGGCCGATTGCGTCTTTGGCTTGGCGCGTTTGGGGGCCCCTACCCGCAGTCGACGGTCTGACAGCGACACGCCCCCACCCAAGAACATGAGCAACGCGCCAAGCCAGATGAGCCGTACTAGCGGGTTAAAATAAACCCTCACGCTGTAGCCACCATCTTTCAACGGGTCACCAAGCACGATGTAGAGATCGCCGCGCCAGCTGTTGTAGATCCCGGCCTCGGTGGTCGCACTCTTCTCGACAGAATAGGCACGTTTGGACGGGATCAGCGTGGTAACCGGCTGGCCGGCCCGTGTCACACTAAAGAGGCCGGCCAATTCCTTATAGTTCGGCCCCTGCCTCTCTTTCACACCTTGGAAGGTGAGCTCATAGCCTGCGATATCAACAGTGCCGCCCGGCACAAGGGCCTCAATCCGCTCGCTCCGCCAGGCCGTGGTTCCGACGAGACCCAGCACCATCACGCCAAGTCCCGCATGAGCCAAGGCTGTCCCATAGGCCGCGCGGGGAAGATTGCGCAAGCGCCGCCAGCTTTCCGCCAAGCTCACCTCCGTCAGCTTTGACCGCGTGGCGAGTTCGGTCGCGGCGCCAACGATGAGCCACAAGCCAAGACCGATACCGAGCGGCGCCAGCCATGGGCCACTTTGATGCGTAGCGAGGATGGCAATCATCGCGGCGAGACTCACGACTGCCGCAACCGTCAGGCGCTGCGCGGCCGCGAGTAGATCACCGCGCTTCCAGGCAAGTAGCGGGCCGAATGGTACGGCCATAAGAAGAGGTATCATCAACGGCACAAAAGTGAGGTTGAAGAACGGAGCACCAACCGAGATCTTTTCCCCGCTCACAGCCTCCAAAGCGAGGGGGTAGAGCGTGCCGACGAAGACAGCCGCACATGAGACTGTCAGCAGAAGGTTGTTTAAGACCAGCGCACCCTCGCGGCTGATGGGCGCAAACAAGCCGCCTTGCGACAATGTCGGGGCACGCCAGGCAAACAAGACGAAGGAGCCTCCGATAAAGACAGCCATTATGCCCAGAATGAAGACACCACGTTCGGGATCCACTGCAAAGGCGTGAACGGATGTCAGCACGCCTGAGCGAACCAAAAACGCACCCATCAAACTCAGAGAAAACGTGATGATGGCCAGCAGTACCGTCCAGACCTTTAGTGCGTCCCGCTTCTCCATAACAAGCGCGGAGTGAAGAAGCGCTGTTCCCGCAAGCCAAGGCATGAAGGAGGCATTCTCAACTGGATCCCAGAACCAGAACCCGCCCCAGCCGAGCTCGTAATAGGCCCACCAAGAGCCCATCGCGATTCCAAGTGTCAGAAACATCCACGCCGCGAGCGTCCACGGCCGAACCCAGCGCGCCCAGGCTGCATCGATACGGCCGTCGATAAGTGCGGCAACCGCGAAAGAGAATGCCATGGAGAAGCCGACGTAGCCCGCATAGAGAAACGGCGGATGGAACGCCAGCGCGGGATCTTGAAGGACCGGGTTCAGCCCCTGTCCGTCGAATGGCGCCGGATCGATCCGCAGGAACGGGTTGGACGTCATGACGATAAAGAGCAGAAACGCTACGGCGATAGAGCCCTGAACCGCCAGCACGTTCGCCTGCAGTCGACGGGGAAGGTTGGAGCCGAACGTGGCGACGGCTGCACCGAACAACGCCAGGATCAACACCCAAAGGACCATCGACCCCTCATGGTTTCCCCACACGCCGGAGATCTTATAGATCATCGGCTTGGCCGAATGAGAGTTCTGCCAGACGTTCAGAACAGAGAAGTCGGACGTGACATAGGCGACCGTCAGAGCCACGAAGGCGACACAGACGAGAATGAATTGAAGCTGGGCAGCGGGAATCGAAACGGCCGCTAACCGAGGATCGTTGAGGCGCGTTCCGATAATCGGCAGAACCATCTGAACAATGGCAACACCAAGCGCGAGGATAAGAGCGTAGTGGCCGGTCTCTGCGATCATTGCGTCTTGACCTCCGCGTTAGTGTCGCCGTGGCGCCAGATACCCTGCTCCTTTAGTTTGGCAGCAACTTCGGGCGGCATGTAGTTCTCGTCATGCTTCGCAAGCACGTTATCGGCCTTGAAGGTTCCGTCGGGCATTAATGCGCCTTCTGTCACGACCCCCTGCCCCTCCCGAAATAGATCCGGCAGCACACCGGTAAAGGTGACGGGGAGAACCTCGGCGCCATCCGTTACCGCGAAGCGAACGGTGGTGCCCTCATCTCGTTTCACGCTGCCGGTCTCGACAAGGCCTCCGAGCCGGATTCGCTGTCCCGGCGTAATCTCCATCTTCGCAATGTCGCTAGGGCTGTAGAAGAACACGATGGAGTCGCGCATCGCGTATAAGACGAGTCCAACGGCTACGCCCAAAACAACAAGGCATGTCCCGATCAATACCCCCCTGCGCTGTTTGCGTGTCATGAAGTCAATCCTAAATCTTCCGCAAGGATATCAAGCTCTTCAATTGCCTGCGCGTTCCCCCGGAACTGATCCTTGGCCCGAGCCAATGCCTCCTTAGCATCATTGCTTCTTCCCAGTACTGAGTACGCGCGAACGAGGCGAAGCCAACCTGGCAAATCGTCACCGTTCGTCTCGAGCCTCTCCGCCAGTCTTTGAACCATGTTATCGACCATGGCTTGGCGCTCAGCGGGGCTCATGCTCTGCACCGCGGCGATATCGGCCGCGGACGGGCCCGGTTGAGGGACGGGAGGAGCCACTCCGCTCGGAACCTCTCCCGAGAGTTGTGCTTGTGCCCTCGCGATGCGCCCCTCAATCATCGCAGTCCAGCGCGCATCGTCTTGCCGGAGGTTTAGCAGATCACGCCAGTCCGTCAGCGCGTCTTCGAATTCGCCACCTTGTTCTTTTGCGATGGCCAATAGAATACGCGGCTCAACGAGCGTCTCGTCATACTTGAGCGCCTCCTTAAGCGCTTTGCGTGCTGACTCCGTGACGAGGCCCTGCTGCTCCATCACAAGGGCTTGGCCAAGCCCCGCGAGGCGTTTCGCCGAAGGGCCAAGTAGTCGAATAGCCTGGCGATAGGCATCCGCTGCATCTGCATAGCGCTGACTACCCAAGTAGATTGGTGCAATGGCATCCCACCCAGCACCCTCGTCCGGCTTCGCGCGCAGCCGCGCCTCGACTCGAGCGACGAGAACACCGATGTCTTTTTCGTTTGCGGGATCAGTCAACCGCGCGACCAAAGGCTGATCGGGCAAGCGCGGAGAGCCGTAGAAGAGGTATGCGCTCAACGCCGCAAGCGGCAAGCCAACGGCCACCGCAACAAACGCCACGCGAGGCAGCACGCCGCGTGCAGCGTCGCTCGCAGCTTCCGCACCCTTCTCATCCGCGGCCAGCAAACGTCGGGAGACTTCGAGCCGGGCAGCTTCTGCCTCGGCTTCACCGATTAGTCCACGCGCACGGTCAGTCTCGATTTCGTCGAGCTGATCTCGGTAGACCGCAGCATCAAATGCATTGCGCTCATCGGCGGCTTTTTGGCCGCCAACGAGCGGATAGAGCAGGAAGCACAAGACGGCGGCGGTGAGAGCCGCCAGGATGACCCAAAGCAGCACGAACAGGCCCTAACCTTCAGAGTTCAGACGGGTTTCTTAGGCATAAGACAGGGGTGCTAGCGAGGGCAAGCCGAAGGCCCCGCCGAAAAGATGAAATCGCGGCAATGTTTGGTCGTTAAGTCCTATCCGACTTGGCTCCAGCGCCCATCAGGTTGCCGGCAGGCCGTCCCGTTCGTGGTCTGAGGCGCACCATTGATGAACATGGTATGCGTAAAAGGTCGGCAGAAAGAATCGCCTTTTTTGTAAGGTTGGCCGGGCACGATCTGGCCGTTGTGCTGGTTAGCCGGGTTGCTCCACGACGTCGCCTGCCCTGCCTGGCCAAACTCTAGCGCTTTTTGTTGAGCTTCTGCGGCGAGCTTCTGATCCTGCGCGTCCAATCCCGCAGGGCCGGAATTTCCTGTCATCGAACCCCAAAGGGCATCCGTGCCGAGGTTGCCTCCGGTTCCGCAGGCCGCAAGCCCCAAGGGCAACAAGACAATTGCAAGAATGCTTCTCATCGGTCTTTTCCGAGTTCAGAGGGGCCCAGATGTCCCTCTGCTAAAGGCCGCAATGTTAAGTGTAACCTCTCATCGGAGTGTTAAGAATAGAAAATCGGCCTAAATTAGATTTCGGACCGGTTCTGCAAAAAACTTAGGCAGCAGGAAGATTTAGCCGAGCGCTAAGGCCCCCCTTGGGCCCGTCCTCCAGCACAAATTGCCCTTTGTATAGATGGGCTAAGTCCGCAACGATCGAGAGGCCAAGGCCCGAGCCCGGCTTGCTCTCATCGAGACGCTGACCGCGCTTAACCGCCTTTTCGCGCTCCTCTCGTGTGAGACCTGGACCATCGTCTTCTACCATCACGCAGATGGTGTCGTCCCCCAAGCACCTTGCCGTGACCGCGACAGAGCTTTCAGCCCATTTGCAGGCATTGTCGATGAGGTTTCCCGTCATCTCTTCGAAATCCTGCTTCTCACCTTGAAACTTGAGATCGGGATCGACGAAGACACCCAACCTGATGCCCTTTTCGCCATAGATGCGATCGAGTGCGCGCTTCAGAGCCATCAATGTGGGCTCGACTTCCGTTACACCGCCAATGACCCCAGAGCGTGCCGCGACCCGCGCTCGGTCGAGATGATGCGTAATCTGGGTTCGCATGAGCTCGGCCTGTTCCACGACCTTGTCCGAAAACTGCCCGTCATGCACGCGCGCCTCATTGCTAATCACGCTGAGTGGCGTTTTGAGCGCATGGGCGAGGTTGCCCACATGCGTTCTCGCTCGTTCGACAATGTCACGGTTTGATTGGATGAGTGCATTCAGCTCGGTCTGCAGAGGCTTGATCTCATCGGGAAGCTCACCCTCCAACTGCTCGGCGTCACCTGAGCGGATTGCCGCAAGGTCTTGGCGGATGGCTCGCAGGGGTAGCAGGCCAAACCGAACTTGGAAGAATGTCGCGACAGTAAGGCCCACACCAAGAACGACCAACGCCAACACAAGCATTGTTGTGAACTGCGCGAGATCTTCATCAATCTCGGCAGAGTTCCCAGCAACGGCATAGGAATAGGCTGGCTCTTCTTGGCCTCCGGGCCGAATTTCACGTTCTTCGATACGCAAATTCTCATCGTCTGGCCCCAGCACATAGCTACGCCGAGTCAACGTCTCGTCAGGAAGAATGTCGTCGTCGCTTGGGAGATCGAGCTGCTGGTCTAGCAACGACTCGGATGCGAACAGCAGGCCTTCTTCGTCTTCGTCCAAAGCCTTGATTTGCCAGTACCAGCCAGAGAATGGAATGTCGAAAAGTGGTGCGCCCAAGCTCTCAGGGGATTCCGGTTCGTCACCACCCTCGGCCGTGCTCGCGGCGATCAAGCTTGTCATGTAGACGTCGAGCCGTGCATCAAAATTGCGCTCAATGCTCTGGCGATAGAGCGACGTCAGCAATATCGCCGCAATCGGAATCACCATGAGGACCCACGCGGCTGCGGAGACGAAGAGTCGAAAGGCGAGAGATTTTGGCCCCATCGGGCTAGGCCCCATCGGGATCGTCCGTGAGACGGTAACCTAGGCCGCGCACGGTCTTGATCAGATCCACAGGCAGCTTCTTGCGCAAGCGACCGATGAAGACCTCAACAGTGTTCGAGTCCCGATCGAAGTCTTGCTCATACAAGTGCTCAACCAGCTCGGTGCGGGACACGACCCGGTCGCGCTGCATCATTAGATAGTGCAGCACACGATACTCGTGCGATGTGAGTTTGATCGCTCGACCATCGACTGTAACCCGAGCCGCTTTCGTATCGAGCACCAACGGGCCGCAAGAGAGGTCGTTGCTCGCGTGGCCCGCAGACCGCCTTAAAAGCGCGCGAACTCTGGCCAGTACTTCTTCCATATGGAACGGTTTAGCGACGTAGTCATCAGCGCCGGCATCCATGCCTGCCACCTTGTCGCTCCACCGCTCGCGAGCGGTCAAAATCAGTACGGGCATCTTGCGGTCATCGCGCCGCCATTGCTCGAGGACCGAGAGACCGTCTTTCTTCGGCAGGCCAATGTCGAGGACGACCGCGTCGTAGGGCTCCGTATCGCCGAGGAAGTGACCCTCTTCGCCATCGAACGCCGAATCGACGGCATATCCTGCGTCGCCAAGCGCGGTGACGAGCTGACGATTGAGATCTGGATCGTCCTCTACGACGAGAAGCCTCAAAGAACTGTCCTCCCTTGGCGTCTGGAATTACGGAATTGCTGAAGCATGTGCCTCAGGCTCGTGGCGATTGTTGGAACACATTCGCACTCGCGCATCGAGCTAAGACCCTACTGTCCTGTTTTGGCATTCACCGTGACATTCTTAACGGCGCCCTGTTTGCCGAGGACGGTGGCACGATAGACAAAATTGTTGCCGTTCTGGCAAAGCACAATCTTGATCACCTTCCCTCCACCCTTGGATTGGGCCTTGTTGACCGCCACTCTTCCGGGAACTAGTCCATTCTTTGAGATGAGGCCGCCGGCAGAGCCCACCGGCATGCACTGCGCGTGAGCCGGCGTTGCCGCCGAAATGGCAGCGAGGCCCACGACCACAATGGCCGCCAACATTCTGAACGCCTCAAAGCTCATACCGGTCCCAAACATCTCATCATGGGCACAAACATAAGGCACCACCCATGAACGGCTCCTGAACGTTTCCGGGGCTGATCTTCGCTGAACACATTGGCCCCAAACGTCTTTTCCAACTTACTCAATATGGTTCGACTCTACCCCGAGCATCGCAACTCATCACCGTCTTTTTCCTCGCGTCCAGACAAACAAAAGGAGCGGCCCCAGGGGACCGCTCCTCGAAATCTCGTGTGTATGCTGTGCGCCAGCGTCAGTTTGCTAGGCGCGCCTCCACCATCTTGCGCAGGACCACACGGTCGCGGGTGGAAACGCCGATGAGTTCGGCGACGCGCCAGACGAGGTTGGATTCAAACTCATCCACAACGCCGTCGGCCATGACGACTTCCCACAGCATCTCAACAATCCGTTTGCGTCCGTTCTGATCCAACTCACGGGTAAGCACCTTTGTGAATCGATAAAGATCCACGGCATTGCGCTCCTCCGCGGTCGCCTCTTGGAACAAGCGCTTGAGCTCGTCCGCCGACAGCTCAAACCGGCGCTGGAGCAACGCCTTGACCTTCTGTCTTTCGTTGCTGTCGAAGTTGCCGTCGATGCTGCCGGCATTGATCAACAACGCGGCCGAAGCGATCCGCAGCTCTTCTTCATGCAGATCCTTCAGGTCCGTCTCATCGTCGACACCCTCGACGAAGTTCACCAGTTTTGTCCAAAGCGACATTCAGACCCCGTCGGTCGGCGTTCCCTCCGAACACCCCTAATAAACAACAAAGGCCGGGACAAGCCCGGCCATTGCAGAAAAAATTCTGTTTTGACGCTTAAGCCGCAGCTTGCTGGAGCGGCTCTGTTACCGCGCGAAACCGCACGATGCCATGCATCGCCTCGCCATCGGGATCAATCCGAGCCTCGGAGAACGCATGGCGTAAGTTGACAAGGTAATGGCCGTCCAAACTCAGTGGCTGATCGTGAAGCAGCGTCCTCACCCCGTCCATGATCTCATGAACGGGATCGTCACTGTCTGCGTTGGTCCATATATGAAGCGTTAGATCGTGCTCGGAACCGTCGTCGGTGCCAGTGCTCCAATCCAGGTTCACTGTCTGCCCAAGCGTGATGTACGGAAGCGCTTGGGCCTGCGGCGCCTTGTTGTAGATCCGCGCGCCGCCCAGCTGAGATGTCAGCGCGGCCGAGTTGGAAAGCGTCTGATAGATGCTGCGTTGGAGCGCCCAGCTTGCTGCCGTCATTGCTATCCTCCACGAGAATTGTTGTCAGTCATGTGGGGACGCAGGCGCTGAATACAATGGGATGGCTCAGCGCTTCGCCCAACGCGCGCGTAAAGTATTTGTGAGGTCATGCTTAATGCGGGGTAAACGCGCGGGGAAAACCGGCCAAAGAAAGGGCCGCGCCCGCATTTTCGGCGTACCAAACTCCAGAAATCGCGCAGCCCGATGGGGCGTCCCGCCCGCTTCGACGGTCTGCGGATTGGCGGGCGCCAATTTAATCTCGCGCTCCGGCGCCATTTCGCCAAAGCGTTGCAAAATTTGATGGTCTTTCTTTGGGGGCGGGGCTGCCCACGGCATCAGACCATGGGAGCCGCGTGTGTTGGTGTCAGACGCCCTTCATCACAACGCCTGCGGTCAGCATGGCCCAGCCGAGCACAGCAGCCCAAAACGCGAAATGCGCAACGGACGCGAAGCCACCTTCGACGCCACCGAACACGCCGAAGAAGTATAACAAGACCGCAAAGACGATGCAGACGATGGAGACGTAGAAGACGTTCTTGGTCGGTGGTGTTAGCCGGATGGCCATTGCCCCTCCTTGGCACTGAGCTTCGAGTAGTACGTTGCGTTAAGCTAGCATGCACTCTGTGTTGCGCCCAACAGCCCGCGGCAGCAAGCCTGCCGCTGATCTAGACAGCCATGCCCAGGAGCGCAATAGGCTTGCCCCGACGGCAGACGAGTTGATGTGTGAAGAAGTGTGCGTTTCGTTCTTTAAGTCCTGCCGAGGCGCTCCAGTGGGCTACGGCAATGCAACGGCCCCAACAGAAAAGCTTTGGACCTAGTGGCGCACTGGCATGCCTTCAAACCAACAACGCCGCCCCATTTCTGGAAGCGGCGTCTAAACGCGATCAGCGACTCGGAACTAGGAAGAACACCACCTCAAGGGGCCGTGCCCCTCGCCCAACTGACGCGTTGTAGCACCAACCTAGCCAAACAGCGTCACGCTGTCAAGGACTTTTTTCCTAAGAAAACCCGCTCTCGGTGAACAGGCCTCCCCACCGTATCGGCAGAATCCTAGCTAACTCTTTGGCTTACAGGGGATGCCGTCAGCAAAACACTTCGAGTAGAGCCCCTGCACAACGCAACTGAGATTGGAGTCCTTAGCGAGGTCGAAGTCCAAATCCGTGTCCGGGAAAATCTTTGCCGCTTTCTGTTTCCAGCTCGCGATGGCCACGTTTTCAGCCTCGTCGCGATCGGAGGTGAAGCCCGGTCCACTGCCGGAGAGCATCTCGGTGCTGCAATCCACATCCCTAGGCGTCGCCTCCTCGAACTCGGGTTTGGGCACGGAAAGATTGAAGGCGTCATCTTGGGCAACGGCGCCGTTCCACGGGGTCATCAGCGCCAACGCGGCAATCGCGACGAATCTACTCAAAGCAAAGCACGGCATGGTTGGCACGCTCCTTCCCGGTGACCCTTGTCAATTGAGAGGCAATCTCCGCTCAGAAAACCATTCTTCCCGGCCTTTTTCGGTTATTCAAGCACACCCCGTCACCGGCAGTCCGGTATGCCCGCTGGCACGCTCCGGGCCCCAATCTCACGCAACTGTGATGCGCCTGGCCGGGAAGCAGCACCTGAGGCATTGGGACGCGCGTATGTCCTTGTTAAAGCCTTTCTTTATTACGACTATCGCAAAGTTGAGTGGCGCTTGGGGACACTTCTAGCACAGGATTTCCACGGGCTCTCGACAGCGGGTTGCTCTTCGGGTCATGGCTACATCTCGCGCGCGAACTGTATGGCGCTCAATGTTTGCCCAGCCCGTCAGGTCTGCTGGCAAACGAATTGTAGAACGAATTGGCCATGCTCACACTGCATAGAGCGCCGGTGGGGGACTGTACGATCTTGCGGAAGCTCAGCACGACATTGATGGTCGCCGCTATAATGGGGTCAGCGCTTAGTGCCTGTAGCCGCAAGGGTCTGGCCCCCGACGTCTCTTTCCTACCCACAGCTGCGGTTGAGGCTGAGGACAAGAGGGCTGCGTTCGAAGCGGCCAAAGCTGCCTGTCTCGAGCAGGCTCGTCGGAAAGGTATCTCGTCCGTAACCCGAATCCTCCTCTTCAAGGGGAAGATCTCCGAATCCGACTACGTAGATTGCATGGAATCCAAGGGCTTCGCAGAACTCGACTAAAGCGAGAATAGCGCGAGTTACGCTGCTAAGACTGGTCAGATTTTGGCTGGAACCCCTTGTCAAATCTCCATAAATGGCCGTATTCGGTGTATACGTAAGACTGGTCAGCTCTCAGGAGGCGGTCAGGTTTTGCATGGGCGGATCGTGCACCCGAAGGAGGTCGAATTCCATTGCGGGACATCCAAGGCAATAATCGCGGCAAGATAATCGATTGGCTCAAGATCGATTCATGGATCGACTCTGGCCTCTATGCCGCCCTGACGAGCTTCCGCGATTGGTGGGGCGCCTACTCTTCGTTCTTCGGCCGTTTCGAGGTCAAGGGCTTCTGGCGGGCCTGCAATGAACTTGTCTGCGACGGACTGTCCCTGTGTGTAGCCGGTTTGATGGTCGTGCTTGCCTTCGCTCTCCCATCGTTCGAAATCGCGCAAGGCAAGATTAACCTCTCTGACGAATTCAGCGTCACTTTCCTCGACCGCTATGGCAACGAGATTGGAAAACGCGGCCTCTTGCGCGACGACTCTGTGCCCTTGGAGGAAATTCCCGATCACATGATTAAGGCGACGCTCGCCACGGAAGACCGGCGCTTCTTCGATCATTTCGGTATCGACCTGATGGGCACGACCCGCGCCCTGGTGCAGAACGCACGCGCGGACACGGTGGTACAAGGCGGAAGCTCGATAACACAGCAGCTCGCCAAGAACATGTTCCTATCGCCTGAGCGAGCCATTACGAGAAAAATCAAAGAGGCGTTTATCGCCATCTATCTCGAAAACCACTACACGAAGCCGGAGCTGCTCAAACTCTACTTCGATCGCGCCTATCTCGGCGGCGGTTCGTATGGTGTGGAAGCCGCGGCTCAATACTACTTCAACAAGTCGATACGCGAAGTGACCCTTGCAGAGGCGGCAATGCTCGCCGGCATGTTTAAGGCGCCAACGCGCTATGCGCCGCACGTCAACCTCGCCGCGTCTCGCGCACGCGCAAACGAAGTGCTGAGTAACATGGTTGAGGCAGGTTATCTCAGCGAGGGCCAAGTCTACGGTGCCCGACTCAATCCGGCGCGCGTTATCGAGCGCGGGCAGACGAATACACCCGACTACTTCCTCGACTGGGGCTTCGAGGAAGTGCGTCGGATCATGGAAGGTCGGCCGAATCGTATCGTTGTTGCGCGAACAACGGTCGACCTCGGGCTTCAGAAGGTGGCGGACGACGCTGTCGAAGGCATCATCTCCAAGTACGGACGCTCTCGGAATTTCAATGCTGGAGCCCTAGTGTCCATGGAGACCAATGGCGCCGTGCGAGCCATGGTCGGTGGAAAGGACTATGGCGTTAGCCAATTCAATCGCGCCGCTCAGGCCTATCGGCAGCCGGGCTCCTCGTTCAAACCCTATGTCTATCTGAGCGCGATCGAGCATCTTGGCTACACGCCCAACAGACGCGTTGTCGACGGCTATGTAAGTTGCGGGCGTTGGTCCCCTAAGAACTACTCCGGCGGCTATCGCGGCGCGATGTCTCTCCGCACCGCGCTAGCAAAGTCCATCAACACCGTGGCGGTGAAGCTATCGCTTGAAGTGGATCGCCAGACCGTGCTTGACGACCTAAACAAAATGGGGGTCAAGCATCTCAAAAAGACGTGCTCCATGGCGCTTGGCGACAATGGCATGACGCCGTTAGAGCACGTAGGTGCTTGGGGCGTATTCGCATCCGGTGGCCTTGCCATCCGCCCCTATGGTATCGAGGAAATCAGCACGATCGGCGGCCAGCTTCTGTACAACCACGATAGGGACGAGCCCCGACCGAAACGAATCTTTAAGCGCGAGTCCGTCGAAACGCTGAACACCATGTTGCAGTCTGTCGTCGATGCCGGAACCGGCCGTCGGGCGCGACTTGACTACACCAATGTCGCGGGCAAGACCGGGACGAGTACTGCCTATCGCGATGCCTGGTTCCTCGGCTTCACTGGTCAATACGTCACTGGTGTTTGGTATGGCAACGACAACTTCTCGCCAATGGGCCGCGTAACTGGCGGTAGTTTCCCGGCCCAGACGTGGAAGACATTCATGGATGCAGCTTACGACGGTGACAACATCCCAACCGCGCCTGGCGTCGACCCGCATCCGCGTCAGATAAAGGAAAGACAGCGGTTGGCCGCCGTCATGGCGCAGAATACGAATGCGGACCTGCCATTACCGCCGCCTGTCGATACGTCCAAAGACATGTCAAAAGCGACACGGCAGGTTCTCGGCAATATCGCAAACCTCCTGCAGAATGCGCCTCCGGTGTCGCCGCGCGGAGCCGATCGGCAAAGCCGAGCCACGCAGCCTGAGAGTGTTCCGCGCGAGTCTGCCTCCAACCGCAAACCGGAGCGGGCGGCGCGTACGGCAAGTACCGACCGCCGCTAAGACACTGGCGTTGAGCCTTATGCGAAAGACGATGCTCGCGTGACAGCACTCCAAGACATGCCGCTCTCTAGCACGCAGGCGAACAACAACCTTTGGCAGGACGAAGGCGGTACGTCCATGCGTGCGCTGGGATACTTCATTGGGGCTTTTGTCATCGCATTGCTCTTGGGCATCGGGTCGGCATGGTACATGATTGAACGTGGCTCCTTGTTAACCACTACGCGAATAGGCCCATGGACAAGTTGGCTCAGCGAAGGGAACCCCAACGCCGACCCCTATACCCGCGCTCATCTCGCTCGCAGCGGACGTCTACCGCTTTCGTCAACGGCAGCGCGCTACTTCACAGCCAGCACAGATTCCAGCGGCAGTCAGCTGAGTGCAGGGTGTGAGTACATCATTTCTGGGGCCCCGCTGAATGCGCGGTGGTGGTCCCTCGCACTGTACGACGCCCGCGGGTCGATTATTCCAAACCCGTCCAACCGGTACAGCTTCAACAGTGAGGAAGCCATCCGCCGTTCGGACGGAAGCTACGAGGTCCACTTGTCGCGGAACGCTAGGCCTGGGAACTGGCTTCCTACCGGGCGCGACTCAGATCGACGGCTCACGCTCATGCTGCGGATCTATGGTCCTCGCGATACCGATGCCAGCGGCATTGGGCAGATCCTACCCGAGAGCCTTCCGAGAATCGAGCGGAAAGAATGCGCGTAAGACTTCCAGGACTCTATATCGCAATGGCTATCGTGCTCGCCGGCCTGATCCATGTGATCGCCGTCCTCATGTTGCCTTTGCTGGCACCGCGCAACGCTTATGCTCGGCTCGCGGACATGGGTCCAGCCAACACCATCATTCAGCTGCCCGCTCTCGAACCAGGGCAGCAGGTGATGCCGCAAATGGCGCCAGACGTACGCTACGCAATGTGTCTTTTCGACCTCACCGAGGGGCCGATCTACCTTCGAGCCAATGTTCCTGATGAGCTGTGGCTAATCGCTTTCTACACCCCCATCGGGGAGAACTTCTACACGGTGATCGGAGCCGACATGAAGCGCAGCAATGTTGATCTAGTCGTCACCACCGAAGACCAGTCCGTTGCGGACGCGACCGGCAACTCCGCTGAGGCGCTCGAGAACCTCGTCGTAGTCAACTCGCCTGTGAGTAAAGGGGTTGCCCTTATCCGCGCACCTCTGGCCGGCGCCAGTCGCAGCTTCGAGGCTGAGCGCGCGCTTGAAGCAACCTATTGCGGGCGGCAGCAAGCGCGAGCCAACGTTCCCACTACAACGATACCCCAACCCGCGTCCGCACGCTCAGCCCCGTGAATCTGCGCGGGCCTCGGCGGATGCCTGGTCGTCGTCGTGTTGCGATGCGCGTGGGTGTGCACCGTAACGCTCGATACGCACGCCCGGAAAAATGATGATCTCGCCAAGCGCCCTCGCAGACTGGGGCTCCTTTCGGCCGTCACACTGTGTCACGCGGAATTCCAATATGGTACCCATCTCAGGTCTCCACGGCTTGCTTCACGCGATGCGCAAACTAAGCCGACGCATCGTGCGTCTTTTCTGGATTAGGGCCTAGTTAAGGTTAACGAAGCCCTAATGAAGGCGCCTCGTTCATGCAGCGACCAGTGCATCGCCTAAGAAGTGCCGACCAAGCTTGTCCTCAACCGTGATTACCCATAGGTCTGGATCGAACTCGGTCTGGCGATTGAGGTATTGGGTAACAGAGTCCTCGTCGGCGCTATCGCCCTCGAAGCACCGTAGCCAGCGGCGTTCCGAGTCTACCGCCGATAGTCCAGCCGGCGCTGGCCCGTAAAGGTCGACCGTCCCATCCAGCCTATCGACGGTGATGAAGATTACGCCTGCCTCGTCGTGGCCGCGTCGAGCGACGATTGCCGGAACGTTTTCGGCCGCACACCGGCGCAGGAATGCGCTGACCCAAATCCCGCTCCTCAAGCGCATGCGCCGACTCTCTCCAAAAATTAGATGCGAAGGTGCAGAAGCTAGCGGCGTGCGGCTGTTCGTGTCAGGTCGCGTCCCGTCACTCTCTGAAACTCCGCAAGAAGCTCCGGCGTAAGACCGCCCGTTACTGCCATATTGCGATCGCGCTGAAATGCGCGGACTGCCTCAGCGGTCCTGTGCCCCCATGCGCCGTCAATAATCCCTGGAGCATAGCCAAGTTCGGCCAGAACTTGCTGCACACGAAGTACGGTGCTGCCGTCCGGCGCGTTCGCGGCAATACTGTCGTTCGCTGGAATGGAACTAGTTGCGTCCGACGTACCAATAGTGTCACCAAGCAGAATCTGACGCAGAACGTCGTCGGTTGGAAGACCCGTGACAGCGAGCCCCTCGCGCATTTGGAATGCAGAGATCGCCTTACGCGTCTTCTCAGATAGTTGGCCGTCAACCGGCCCGACGTCGAACCCGCGTAGCGCAAGTTCCCGCTGAATCGCGCGAACAACCAATCGCGACTCGCCAGCACCCTGAGGTGGCAAATCTGTCCCGACCGGACCTCTCGCTCCGCCAGGTTGTGTCGACTTCTTATATTCGCTAGCGGCGCTGCTGGTAGCTGACCCCGCGCTCGGGGACTCAACGCCAATGACGCGCGTATTAGCCGGGCCTGCCGAGCTTGCGCCGGCCATGTCGTGCAACGCATGCTCTTGTAGGTAGAGCGCGTTGTAAACGATGGCCGCGGTCATAACGAAAAAAGCCAGGAATAGAAGCCGCGCTGTAACTACGCCCATTATCCTCACGAGCCGGTTGCTAAGGTCTAGTCTGGTCGAATCGAGAAGAGCGCCACGCTCTCCCCTAGCGCATCTTGGCGCTGGAAAATAAAAAGTTACTAAACGCAGGTGCGCCACTAGGCCGCTGCAGCACTGTCTCCTAGTTTTTCTGCAGGAGTAGCCTCTGTCCGTTGAACGAGCGGTAGAATGATGCGCGCCGTTGTGCCCTCGCCCAAAGTGCTTTCGAGTTTCAGCGAACCGCCGTGGAGCTTCGCCAACCCTTGGACGACGGACAGCCCAAGGCCCGCACCCTCATGGCTCCTGTCGTAACAGCTGGCCGCTTGGACGAACGGGTTGCCAAGATGCGGAAGGTCTTCATCAGGGATACCAATCCCGTTGTCGGAGACGGTGAAGACCATTTTGTTGCCGCTCACCTTCGCCGCAACGGTGACTTGGCCCCCGGCCTCGGTAAACTTTATGGCGTTTGAGATCACATTGAGCAGCATCTGCTTACAAGCGCGTTTGTCCGCCGCGAGCTCACCCTGATTGTCGTCTAGTTCAACCTTCAGCGCTAAGCCCTTCGTCTCCGCTGTGTGACGGAGAACATCACAGCATGACTCCACCAAGGAGGCGACACAGAATGGCTCTCGGACAATGGTGAACTTGCCTGCCTCGATTTTCGACATGTCGAGGATGCCGTTGACAACGCTGAGCAGATGTTCGCCGCTCTCATGGATCAGCCGTGCATAGTCACGATAGCGCTCCTCGCCGAGCTGACCGAAAAGCTCCCGCTTTAAGATCTCCGAGAACCCGATAATTGCGTTGAGTGGTGTCCGCAACTCATGACTCATGCTCGCAAGGAACTGGCTCTTTGCACGATTTGCGCCCTCAGCCTCTCTGCGCGCTCGGAGTAGATCAGCTTCGTATTCCTTGTATTGAGAAACGTCTCGCGTGACGGTGACGACTGCGGAATCACCCCAGCTGTTCGTCTTCGGCATGGGCTGACACCGCATCTCAACCCAGACATTGCCTGGCTCATCGTCGGATGCATCCCGGCGAAGACGGAGTTCGACCGACGTCGGCTCATCGTCTGCGCTGCAGCGATTGAGTGCGGAAAGATAGGCGGGGCGGTCCCCAACATGGACATGTTCCAGTAGGCCGCCGCCAAGCACGTTAGGCGCTGTAGCACCAAGAAGTTGTTGGGCCGCCTGAGAGACAAACATCACTTGCCCGCGGCGATCATGGACTGTGATCATGTCGTTTGCGCACTCCGCAAGGAGGCGGTATCGCTCCTCGCTCTTTTCACTTACCTGTTCAGACTGGCGCTGAGCGCGTTGAGGGGCCAGCACAGGCCTAGCTACGTAGATCATGGTGATGCCAACGCCGAGAAAGGCGAGTGCGCCCCAGAAAGAAGGGTGGCCGCCTGTGACGAGATATAGAGACAATACGCAGAGTGCTAATGGGCCCGCCGGCAGTGCAGACGCGATGAATTTCCGACAATACGCCATTGTCAACGCATAGCGGCGCGCCGAAACTTCGACCAGCGATCGGATAGAGGCCGACACCTCGCGAATACTCTCTCGTTTCAACACACGCAACTCGGAGCGGCACGCAGCCGCTGCGCCCCCAAGGTCTCTTACGGCGTCGCATTATTCACTCGCCCGCTTAAGGAAAGCATAAAGGCGCGGCCTCCCGCCGCCTGAAAGCGGCTCTGCGCGGTGAGGCTCGAAGAACCTTCGTCTGCCGCTGTTCGAGATCGTCGAAGCGCTTCGTCACGCAGACCGGCGCATATAAACTTAATCTTCACTTTAAATGACGGGACTCAGCGTCCCTTCTGTAAATAATTCGAGTAAAGTTTTACATGGTCCGCGGAAAGAAGATTATTGTCCGAGGGGTATTGTTCGCTGAGCTGCCGATATGTGCAGCGTAACGAGCGGCAATGGAAAGGCCGCCGGTGACAGCGAGGGCAAACAAATGATGTTCCTAGTGCGATCCGCGTTCTGGCTTGTGCTACTTCTTGTTCTGATCCCGACGGATGCAGAACAACAAAAAAAGATGCTTAAGATGGCGCAGACGGCTGTGGCCGACATTCGCGGCTTTTGCGTGCGCAATCCGGCAACCTGCGACTCCGGTCAGTATGCCGTGAATGTGCTTGTCCAGAAGGCGCAGCATGGCGCTCATATGATCCAAGACCTGGTCAGTCCCCAGGCGGGGCCCCTCGCACCTTCGCAGCTAGCAAGTGACGTCGATAGACAAACTGCGGATCAGGCGTTGGCAAGCGAGGCGCCTAAGCGCGGCGCCGTTATGCCTGTTCCCTCGGCAGTACCGATTGAGCCAACGCCCTGGCTGCAAGGTGGGTCGCAGAATACACTAAGCCCGGAAGACCTCCAGACGGAGTGGAGCGATCCCAACGTATAGAATCCAGGGCATCTGCCGGTTCCAGGATCCTCGCAGATTGGTCCGTTTCCGACGCTGTTTGTGCCTATTGCTCCGGTTGCAGACGAGCCGGTCTATCTGTCAAAAAACCACGCGGGCGTTATCTTTAGCCGGTTCTCTCACAAGCCACTCGTCGCCAGTGAATAGCGGACCTATATTGAAGCCATGGACACCGCAACAACCACCGACTACCCGTCGTTTGAGGACATCCTCGAAAACTTCGAACTGCTCGATGATTGGGAGGACCGCTACCGCTATGTCATCGAGCTTGGGAAGATGCTCGAGCCGCTGCCGGACGCACTTCGCACGCCCGACACGAAAGTCCAGGGCTGCGTCAGTCAGGTCTGGCTCTCTACAACAGTCCACCCGGAGGGCGTTCCGCGGCTGAGCTTTGTCGGCGACAGCGATGCCCACATTGTACGAGGCCTGATTGCGATTCTGCTCGCGATCTACTCTGACAAAACCGCAAACGAAATCCTAGACATCGACGCCGTCGCGACGCTGGGCAAACTTCACCTCAACGACCATCTGACGCCGCAGCGGTCAAATGGGCTGATGGCAATGGTGACACGCATTCGTACCGATGCCGAGAGAGCTCGCTCAGGCGCAGCCTAGTCGATGGGCGGGCGATAATTTGCCCGCCCCGAGTGACTAAGTTTCTGCCCTACGCGCGGGCAGTCGCGCGCGTTTCCCCCCTGCGCAATACACCGTGAACTCAGAAGCGGCTTTTGCACCAGAAAATCGCTCAGGCGAGTGCTGCAAGCTGCCATGGCGTATGTCATGGCAAAGAATTCGATCGACTCGCGTACCATTGTCCGAGAGGGGCAAACGCAGCCATTGAACGACCACATGATCGCCTTTCTCTTCTCGAGCCTGCAACAGGCCCTGAGCACACACGGCCTCTGTCGCAATGCGCGAATGAACCGTTCGCCATGGCGCAGCGCGAGTTCCTGAGAATACCTCCGAGAGGCGTAGCCCTGTAATTTCTCGCTTATAGACGTGCCGCAACCGCGTGCCCGCGAGCCGGAAATGCCGCGGTAAAATTCTTCGCGCAGATCGATTAGCCCGAGATCCGGCAGAAGATGAGGGAATTTCAGCGGATCGAAGTGTGCGCGGACCGGCATTGCCCGATCCTCAGAAATGTCCTGCCAATAGTCGAAAAGCATACGCTGTCCCGGCAGCGCCAACTGTGCCCGAAAGGCGCAATTGGACAGCATCTGTTTCCCTCGCTTGATCGAATCGTACCGCTGCGACTGTGGGCGGGTTGCATCGTCACATTCAAGGGAAGCGCTGAATTTATCGAGATATCACAATAGGTTGTTGCGCCAATCGCCTTCGACACCGGATATTGCGCTTGGGGCGTGGCATCACTGGCTGCTCGGCCGGATGTCTCTAATCCACCGACCTACGAATATGACAGCTAAAGCTCGATACGCACGCTGGCCGCTGTCACCGACAAAGAGAGCAATCAACTAGCGGCGCCGCTGTCCAAGTCCCATGCGCTTAGCAAGATCTGACCGGGCAGCCGCATAGTTGGGCGCGACCATCGGATAGTCGTGCGGCAGCCCCCACTTCTCGCGGTACTCCTCCGGCGAGAGATCGTAATGGGTCCGAAGGTGACGTTTGAGCGACTTGAATTTTTTGCCGTCTTCGAGGCAAATGATGTATTCGGCCGTCACGGACTTCTTGATCGGAACAGCTGGGCGCAGTTCTTCTTTTGCCAGCTGCATGCCGGACGTAGAAGCCTTCTTCAACGCGTCAAACACATTGTTGATCAGGGCTGGCAAATCTGTCGCCACAACAGTGTTGTTGCTGACATAAGCCGAGACGATATCAGCTGTCAGTTCAACAAGCTCGTCCTTTTCTGCCGCTGCGTCCATGATTTAGCTCCTTATGATTTCGAGCTTCCGGTTGGAATGCTCGAAAAAGGGATTCCGCGCCGCAATTCGCGTTCACAATAATTGATTCCGCCCTAACAATCGTTTGATCGCGCCGTTTTTGTGGCTGGAACTTGGAAACTCTAGGAACTAAATGCGCCCTTGCGCAATTTGTTCCTTAGATTTGCTTCGTATAGCACTTCCTTGGCGAATCGCAACGAGTCTTTTTCTCACGAAGACTGTGGAAAAGTAAGGTTGGCTCTCAGTTTTTTTACTTTCACTGCGGTCTGAGACAGTTCAATTCTCTTGCATTCACGGAATGCTCAGCTTCACACAGAAAGCTTGAGGTAACGGTCGCGCGTTGCTGGATCAAGCTTGCGTGACACCTCCTACGGAACTGTGCAGGCTGCCCTATATTCTGCGCGGAACATCAAGACGACAGATAAGACGGTAGGTCATGACCAAAACTCACAAAAAGACCGGCTTGCCAATTCCCACCTCAAAGGGCGATTGGCGCGAAAGCCTGACGCCGGAGCAATTCCACGTCATGCACGAGCACGGGACGGAGCGCGCCTTCAGCCATCCGTATCATGAGGAGAAGCGCACTGGCATGTATCGCTGTGCCGGCTGCGGTGCGAATCTGTTCCACTCAGATACAAAATTCGACTCGGGAACTGGTTGGCCGAGCTTTACCGACGTGGCTGTCGCCGACACTGTGACGAAACATGAGGACACCAGCTTCGGCATGCGCCGTGTCGAAGTGCGTTGCGCCAATTGCGGAGCCCATCTCGGACATGTCTTCCCCGACGGTCCCGGACGAACGGGTCTGCGCTACTGCATCAATGGCTGTGCCCTCGACCTTGACACCGAGGACGCGGACAGCAACACCTCAGCCTAACTGCTAATCGCTTGGATGCGCCCTCTTATGGCGGGCGCATCTACGCTCTACCATGCCTCCATTGCGGCCAACTGCATCCCTTTCATGAACAAGCCTGACATCGCATTGCGCGGTCCGATCGCCCCGCGCCGCCCTTCCCACTCTCAGCATCATGGCATCGACCGGAGCGACGAGTACGCCTGGCTTCGCGCCGACAACTGGCAAGCCGTGATGCGCGATCCCACCGTTTTGCCTCAGGATATCCGCGCGCATTTGGAGGCCGAAAACACGCATACCACGGCAATCATGGGGGATAGCGAGGCACTTCAAGGCACGCTGTTTGCGGAAATGAAAGGCCGGATCAAGGAAGACGATGCATCCGTGCCAGCGCCTGACGGGCCTTTCGACTACTACACCCGTTTCGTCACCGGTGGTCAGCACCCGCTTTTCTGCCGGCGTCCTCGTGGCGGCGGCGAAGAAACCATCCTGATCGATGGGAACGCGCTCGCTGAAGGCCACGCCTATTTCAGAATCGCCCAAGTTGCCCACAGCCCAGACCACAAGCTGATCGCTTACGCGGTCGATACCAAGGGGTCAGAGTACTTCACGGCCAAGATCATCGAAGCCGAGACAGGCGCTGTTGTCGAGGCGGAGGTTACCGACGCCTGCGGTGGGATTGAATGGGCCGCCGACAGCGAGACGCTGCTCTACGTCTGGCTCGACGAGGAACATCGCCCTCGCAAGCTATTCGCTCACACAACTGGCGACGCTCACGCCGATAGCTTGATCCACGATCAGACCGATCCAGGCCTGTTTCTCGATATCGACCAAACCCAGGACGGGAAATACCTCCTGCTCAGCACGCATGACCACGAGACGTCCGAAGTCAGCCTGATTGACGCGGCCGCTCCCGAAACCGAGCCACGCCTCGTCGCACCCCGCGAAGCAGAGCACGAGTATTCCGTCGGCCATCACGAAGGTCGGTTGATCATCCTGACCAATTCCGGTGGCGCAGAGGATTTTCGTATCGTTGAAGCGCCCGCAGACGACCCGGCGCCCGCAAACTGGACTGAGATTGAGCCACATCGGCCAGGGCGCCTGATTCTCGATGTCATTGCGTTTAAGGACTACCTCGTCCGGTTGGAACGCGAGAACGGCCTGCCACGCATTGTCATTCGCCGTTTCGCAGACGGCGACGAACACGAAATTGCTTTCGACGAGGAGGCCTACGCGCTCGGTGTGAGCGCTGGTTTTGAGTACGACACCACGACCCTGCGCTTCACGTACTCGTCGATGACAACGCCATCGCAAACTTACGACTACGATATGGCGACGCGGGAGCGGGTACTCCGCAAGACGCAGGAGATCCCCAGCGGTCACGACCCGAGCCAGTATGTGACGCGCCGCGTCTTCGCCCCCGCAAAGGACGGCGAGACCGTACCCGTGACACTTCTCTATCAAAAAGACACGAAGCTCGACGGCACAGCACCGTTGCTGCTCTACGGCTACGGGTCTTACGGCATCACGATCCCGGCTGGCTTCATGTCGAACGCGCTAAGTCTCGTCGATCGTGGCTTCGTCTATGCCATCGCTCACATTCGCGGTGGCAAGGAGAAGGGCTTCGCCTGGTACAAGAACGGCAAGCGCGCAAAGAAAACAAATACGTTCACTGACTTTATTGCTGCAGGCGAATATCTCGCCGCCGAAAACATCACGTCGCGCGGGCGCATCGTGGCCCAAGGCGGTAGCGCTGGCGGCATGCTCATGGGTGCCGTCGCAAACATGGCGCCCGATCTTTTCCTCGGTGTCATAGCCGAAGTTCCGTTCGTCGATGTTTTGACGACGATGCTCGATGCAACCCTGCCCCTCACGCCACCCGAATGGCCCGAGTGGGGCAACCCAATCGATAGCGCCGACGACTATAAGACCATCGCTGCGTACTCGCCCTACGACAATGTGGGCCCGCAAGCCTACCCGAACATTCTTGCCGTCGCCGGACTCACGGACCCACGCGTGACCTATTGGGAGCCCGCGAAATGGGTCGCCAAGCTCCGTGTGAATGCCACCAGCGACAATCTCATCCTGCTCAAGACAAATATGGAGGCTGGCCACGCTGGCGCTTCGGGGCGTTTCGACCGCCTCAAGGAGGTCGCGCTGTCCTACGCGTTCGCGCTGAAATTGGCGCGACAGTCTTAGCGGCTCAGGGGGGTCGGCGCCGGTGGCTACTATGGGAGGCTTGCTTCGAGTAGGCTGATGAACTCAAGATAGAACACTTGAGTCGACAGGTTGGCACCGAACGATGAGCATTCTCGACATCCTAGCCTTTGTTTGGTTTTGCCTCTGCTATTTCGGCTACACATGGGCCGTAAACTATGGCCCCCTAAAATCGCGCCGTGGGCTCGTAGCCGCCGCCAATGACCGGCGGCTTCAGTGGATGGAAACGGCGCTCAGGCGCGACGTCCGGATCATGGACAGCCAACTTCTTACATCGCTGTCGAGTGGAAACGCCTTTTTTGCGTCCACATCCGTGCTCGTACTGGGGGCATTGACGGCAATGCTCGGGGCTGCGGACAACGTCAAAAACCGCCTCGAACAGTTGCCGTTCGTATCGGAAGCGCCCCTCGTTATGTGGGAGGTCAAGATCCTCTTCCTCATGTTCTTGATGATCATGGCGTTCTTTTCCTTCGCTTGGGCCTTCCGGCTCACGCACTACGTAGGCACGATGTTCGGTGCCTTGCCGCTTCAAGCGGACGCGAATACGGACGAGGCCCGATCCCACGCGCGCAAGACGGCCATGCTCGTCAGTGTCTCGGGGCGGCATCTAAACGCGGGACTGAGAACAATCTATTTCGCCATTGCCGGGCTGGCGTGGTTCCTCAGCCCAATACTCTTCGCTGTCGCGTGTGCCCTCGTAACCGCGATTGTCTATCAGCGGGAATACCGGTCTGAAGCATTTGCGATCCTCGATACCGAAAACAAAGGCGACGACACCATCGGAGGCAGCTAAGTACAACGCTGTCTTCCTCTAGGCGAAGCTGCGCCTGTTATGTAAAAAGTGCCTTCCATGCTTCTCTCTCGCGAAAAATCTCAGGTCCTGATCGTTGACGTTCAGGACAGACTCCTAAACGCCATCCACGGTGCGGACCGTGTTATCGACCGGTGCGTGTGCCT
The DNA here is from genome assembly GCF_058506495.1 of Methyloceanibacter sp. Taxonomy (NCBI): domain Bacteria; kingdom Pseudomonadati; phylum Pseudomonadota; class Alphaproteobacteria; order Hyphomicrobiales; family Hyphomicrobiaceae; genus Methyloceanibacter; species Methyloceanibacter sp. Next base: position 37,065 of record NZ_JBZMXT010000011.1, read on the forward strand.
CGTGCTTGCTGCCAGGAAGCTTGGCATACCCATCACCATGTCGGAGCAATATCCGCAAGGCTTGGGGCCAACGCACGACTCTGTTCGAGATGCCTTCGCCAATGACGGCTTCGTTGCCGACAAGACCGAGTTTTCGTGTATGCGAAACGACATGTTGCGAGACAGGCTCCACGCACTGCGCCGCGAGGGGCGGTCCCAGGTCGTAGTTGGGGGCATCGAGGCCCATGTCTGCGTCAATCAAACTGCCATGGATCTCGAGTCTCAAGGCTTCGAAGCGTTCGTGGTCGCCGATGCTGTGGGTTCGCGAGCCAAGACCAGCTGCAAGCTCGCCCTGTCGCGCCTCCAGAAGTCCAACGTCGATATTGTGAATACGGAAATGGTGCTCTTCGAATGGATGGAGCGCGCCGGAACGCCGGAATTCAAGGCGCTGCACGCCCTCATCAAATAGGCTGAAACCCGCGCCCGCACGCCACCGAAATCGCCTGAACTGATCCTGCAGGGTCGGTTCAGGCTACATTCAGGTGGAAAAACGCACTCTCCACGGCGTCAGATCCCTGTACCTGATTGTAGCGAACCTTCCTCGGCACCGGGCGTGGAGTTCAGGGGCTCCACGCCCACCCTTTCCCGACCATTCCAGATAACCGCCATGAGAGAGCCGCCTGGCTTGCGTCGCCTCGAGGGACGCTTTAGCTTCGCGCCCGTTGTTCCTGTTCACTCAGTTCGCGGAGACCCGAAAGTGGCATTCGAACTCGCACCCCTCCCCTACGCTTACGATTCCCTCGCTCCATACATGTCGGCGGAAACGCTGGAGTACCACCACGACAAGCATCACAAGGCTTACGTGGACAATCTCAACAAGCTGATTGCCGGTACCGACTACGAGGGCAAGGACCTCGAGACCATCATCAAGACAAGCTTCGGCACAGACGCCGGCGTCTTCAACAACGCCGCGCAGAACTTCAACCACATCCACTTTTGGCCCTGGATGACAAAGGATGGCGGCGGCAAGAAAGTGCCGGGATCGATCCTCGCACTGATCGACCGAGATCTCGGTGGTTTCGACAAGTTTCGCGCGGACTTCCTCCAGGCTGGCGCGACGCAGTTCGGCTCGGGCTGGGCGTGGCTAACCTTGAAGGACGGCAAGCTAGAAGTGACCAAGACGCCGAATGGCGAGAACCCGCTGGTCCATGGCGGCTGGCCGCTGCTCGGCTGCGATGTCTGGGAGCACTCCTATTACATCGATTACCGCAATGCGCGTCCGAAATATCTGGAAGCGTGGTTCGACAATCTCATCAACTGGGATCACGTCGAAGAGCTTTACACCCAGGCGCCAGGTACGTAACCGCGGCGCTTTGAGCGAGCATTGAGACGGGCGCCTTTAGGGCGCCCGTTTTTTTGCCCAGTTGCATTCAGCGCAAAAGAGCCATAATTCTATAGATCAATAGAGTATTAGAGTGCTATGGTCAAAACGATCACTGCCGAGCAGCGCGATGAGGCAGCGGCCATTTTCAAGGCGCTGTCGGATCCTGCACGGCTCCAAATGTTGCTCATTTTGGCGGATGGCGAACGCAACGTGAGCGAGCTGGCCGAAATGGAGGGTGACAAGACGGGAACCGTCTCTGCGCGTTTGCAGGTGTTGCTGAATGCACGCCTAGTAACGCGACGGCGTGAAGGACACACGGTGATCTACGCCATAGCGGACGACCATGTGTTGAATCTAGTCACAAACGCGATCGAGCATGCGTGCGAACACTGAAGCACGGAGACAGAAGAGTGAGCTGTAATCTACCACAACACGAGCCCCACCCTCATAAGCACGGTCCGAATTGTGGACACACCGCGATCAAGCACAACGATCATGTGGATTATCTCCATGACGGGCATCTGCATCACCCGCACGAGGACCACGTGGACGAGCACACGATCGAAGCCTCACACGCAAATCCCGATCGCTGCACGCCGGACCACGACTGCGGGGGCCACGAAAAGGGCCATGTGCATGGCCCGGGTTGCGGCCACGAAGCCGTGCCTCACGGCGATCACGTTTGCTACCTGGTGAATGGTCATCTGCACCATCCGCACGGCGATCATTGCGACGATCATGGTCCGCTTGAGGTCGTGTCTGGCTGACTCAGAGGTTCAGGCTGAAGCTGCGCAGCGGGCGTCCTTCAGGGCGCCCGTTTTGTTTAAACTTCGACCCCGGCCATGGCGGCCTCGACCGCCTCGCTCGCTTCTAGCCAACGCGCTTCTGCATCCTCCAGCGCGCGGGCCAACTGACCGCGCTGCTTCATCAGATCGCTCGCCGCGGCGGGCGGCGCATCGATGAGTTTCGCGTCAACCGCATCGCGTTTTGCCGTCAGCTGCTTCATGTCGGCTTCGGCCTCCGCGATGGCTTTCCGCAGCGGCTTCGTGCGCTCCCGCGCTTCGGCCGCGGCCTTTCGCTTCTCTTTTCGATCAACCTTTATTGGGGCGCTTTCTGGCGCTGGCGCCTTTGCCGCTTCCGTCTTTCCGCGGCCTGATCTGGCCGCGCCCAAGATGCTGTCACGATAATCGTCGAGCGTCCCGTCAAACTCCGTTGCGCGGCCGCCATCGACCACCAGCAGGCGATCCGCGATGAGGCTCAAGAGGTGCCGATCGTGGCTTACCACGATGACCGCACCGCCAAAGCCCGCAAGCGCCTGTACCAAGGCTTCGCGCGCGTCGACGTCCAGATGGTTTGTGGGTTCGTCGAGGATAAGGATGTGGGGCGCATCGCGTGTCACCAGCGCAAGCGAAAGACGCGCACGTTCACCGCCTGACAACGCACTGATTCGTACGCTGACTTTATCGCCGGAAAAGCCGAACCGAGCGAGGTGATTTCGAACCTCCCCGGGCTTCGCAAAAGGCATGACCCGCTCCATGTGCTGGAGCGGCGTGTCTTCAGGGACAAGCTCCTCGATCTGATGCTGCGCGAAATAGCCCACGCCTAGCTTACCGCTCGCCTTGATCCGCCCGTCCATGGGAGAGAGTTGTCCCGCGAGCGCCCGCGCAAGGGTCGTCTTCCCGTTGCCGTTCCGCCCGACCAGCGCAATGCGGTCGTCCGGGTCGATACGAAGATCGATTTGCGACAAGACAGGCGTACCGGGCTCATAGCCAATCGCCAGCTTGTCCAGCATCATCAGCGGCGGCTTCACTTCTTTTGGCGAAGGAAAGTCAAACACAAGCGAGGCATCATCAAACACCTCTGCGGCCGGCGCCATGCGCTGCAACGCCTTGAGCCGGCTCTGTGCCTGCCGTGCCGTGTGGGCTTTGTAACGCCAGCGATCCACATAGGCTTGCAGCTTTCTGCGCTTTGTTTCCCGCTTCGCACGCATTGCCGCGTCCTGAGCCTGGCGTTCATTGCGTTGCCGTTCGAACTGATCGTAATTGCCCACATATAGAGTCGTCTTGCCGCGATCCACATGCACGATGTGGCTGACGACGTTGTTCAGCATATCGCGCTCATGGCTCACGATGATGAGGTTTGCAGGGTACGCCCTTAGAAAGGATTCGAGCCACAGCGCCGCTTCCAAATCGAGATGGTTCGATGGCTCGTCGAGGAGAAGCAATTCGGGTTCCGAGAACAGCAGCGCCGCGAGCGCGACCCGCATGCGCCAGCCGCCGGAGAACTCCGTCAGCGGCCGATGCTGATCGTCTTCCGGAAAGCCCAGCCCTGCGAGAATGCGCGCAGCACGCGACGGCGCTCCGTGTGCGTCAATCGTATTGAGCCGCTCGTGAATTTCAGCAATGCGATGCGGGTCAGTCGCCGTCTCGGCCTCGTCCAGAAGAGCCGCACGTTCCTCGGCGGCCGCGAGGACGGTCTCGAATGGGGTCGCGCTCCCACTTGGCGCTTCCTGACGGAGATAGCCGATTTTCATTCCGGCCGGTGCGTCGATGCGCCCTTCGTCGGCCTCGTAGATCCCCGCGATCATCTTGAGGAGCGAAGACTTGCCCGCACCATTGCGCCCGACAAGGCCTACACGGGCCTTCGGCGGCATTGCGACGGAGGCGTGGTCAAGGATTACGTGGCCGCCAAGCCGCAAGGTAATGCCATCGAGCGTAAACATGGCGCCCGTGTAGCACAGGCGCGGAGGGCTCCACTAGCGACCACAGACGCACCTCCAAGCGTCGCTGCGCCTACCGACGGCGCGAATGGCCGCCTAACGTATTGCGCCTGATTGCATCTTCCAGAACGCGCGTGGCCATGGGCACAACAGACCGGACAACCGACTTGCCGAGTGCTGTCCAGAAACTGTCGCCCCGAGACCCACCGGGCCGTTTGGCCGTCTTGCCTACGCCTTGCGCCTTCTCCTCGGCCGCCTCTAACTCGGCCGCAAGCTTCGCACGTTCTTCTGTGCGCTTTTTCAGGATCTCATGGGCCGATTCCCGATCGATGACCTCATCATAAGCCCCGGCGATTGGGTCCTTGGCCATAAGAACCTTGCGCTTTGCCTTGGTGATGGGACCGACTTGGGAAGATGGCGGCTTTACGAATGTATGCTGGACCATGCTGGGCTGGCCCTTCTCGTCCAAGGTCGAGACAAGCGCTTCGCCAATACCCATCGACATGATCATTTGCTCGGTGTCGAGATTGGGGTTTGGCCTGAAGGTCTCAGCCGCCGACTTCACCGCCTTCTGCTCCACGGGCGTGAAGGCGCGCAAGGCATGCTGGATGCGGTTCCCGAGCTGGCGCGAGACCGTATCTGGGATATCGCGGGGATTCTGCGTCACGAAATAAACACCGACGCCCTTGGAGCGGATGAGACGCACCACCTGCTCGACCTTCTCGAGTAGGACCTTGGGAGCATCGCGAAACAGAAGATGCGCTTCGTCGAAGAAAAAGACCAGCTTCGGTTTGTCCGGGTCGCCGATTTCGGGCAGTTCCTCGAACAGTTCCGACAACAGGAACAGGAGGAACGTCGCGTAGAGCCGGGGGCTCTGCATGAGTTTGTCGGCCGCGAGTACGCCAATATAGCCTCGTCCCTCGTCGTCGGTACGCATCAAATCCCTGCTCACATCAAGCGCCGGCTCACCGAAGAAATGGTCTGCCCCCTGCTGTTCCAGCACCAGCAGCTGACGTTGAATGGCGCCGACCGAGCGCCTGCCGACAGTTCCGTACTTCGTGGTCAGATCTTTGGCCCGCTCGGAAATATTGACGAGCAAAGACTGCAAATCCTTGAGATCGAGCAGCGGTAGCTTCTCTTCATCGGCAATACGGAAGGCGATATTCATCACGCCCTCCTGCGCCTCGCTCAGATCCATCAAGCGCGACAACATCAGCGGACCAAGCTCCGATACCGTTGTGCGAACCGGGTGCCCCTGCTCTCCAAACAGATCCCAAAAAATCACTGGGTGGGCGGTGAACGTCACGTCGTACCCGATCATGGCCGCGCGCTCTTTGATCCATCCCTTCTCTTTCCCCATCGCCGCGACGCCCGAAAGATCGCCCTTCACGTCCGCACAGAAGACGGGCACACCGGCATCGGAAAAACTCTCTGCGAGGCCCTGCAAAGTGACTGTCTTGCCGGTGCCTGTGGCGCCGGTGATGAGGCCGTGCCGATTGGCGAGCTTCAGTCGAATGAATTCAGGTTTGCTGCTCTTGCCAATGAACACGGAGTCGTTCGGGATCTCGACTGGCTCCACTTCGGGCGCCTCTTGCGTCTCAGCTGTGTGCTTAGCCTTTGCGGAATCCTCTGCCTCAAGGCTCTTGGCCGGCTTCTCATCATTGATCGCAGCATCCTTGTCAGACGCTTTGGTCCGCCTTGCCATCCGCTGAACTCCTTCATTCGCCCATCTGTCCCGAAACGGCACACTACTGCCGCGCGCTCCCAAGGCCAACATGGCCGTTGCGCCCTGCCAGACCAACGTCCGCCTGGTCCGGTGGGTTTATCGCTTCGCGGGCTTCGTGCTAGGAGAAAACTCAGAACCAATCTAGGCTTACTCGCATGTCAGACTTGTCACTCGTCTCCGCCTTTCCGAAGGCCGAAGATGCCGCGTGGAAGGCGCTCGTAGAAAAAGCTCTCAAGGGAGCGCCGTTTTCCGTCCTGGAATCAAAGACCTATGACGGCGCCGTCATTGAACCGCTCTATCCGCCGGCGAAGAGTGGCGCTGTAATCCCGGGCCGCGACCCCGGCGCGCCCTGGGAGATCACTCAGCGCATCGATATCGCCGATCCCGGCACGGCGAACGGCCAAATTCTTGAGGATTTGAACAACGGCGCCTCGGGCATCGTGCTCGTTTTTCAGGGTGCCGTCGGCGATCGCGGGTATGCGCTTCCTGGTGATGCCGCAACACTTGCCGCTATACTTGAGGGTGTACACTTGGAATGGGGCGTCCCGCTAGAACTCCAGTTCGGGACAAGCGCGCCGACAATTGCCAACTTGGTGGCCGATCTCGTCGAGACGCGCGGACTTCCCGCGAACCACACGAATATCCGCTTCGGCTTCGACCCTCTTGGCGTGCTCGCCGCAAAAGGCGCAACCGACGCCTCGCCTGACGATGTTGCGACTCTGGCCAAGAGTCTTTCCGCGCGGGGTTTCAGGGGTCCGTTTGCGGCCGCCGATGGGCGTCCCGTGCACGAAGCTGGAGGGACCGAAGCCCAGGAGCTCGCCTTCGCCCTGTCGTCTGCCGTCTCTTACCTGCACGCATTCGAGGCCGCTGGTATTCCACTCGACGACGCACGGACGATGCTTTTCTTCCAGCTTGCCGCAGATCAAAATCAGTTCCTGACCACCGCCAAGTTCCGGGCTATGCGGAAGCTTTGGTCGCGCGTGGAGGAAGCTTGCGGCCTAACGCCCAAGCCTGCCTTCGTTACCGGCGAAACGGCTTGGCGGACGATGACCAAGCGCCATGCGCAGGGAAACATCGTCCGCGGAACGATCGCGACGCTGTCAGCCGCCGTGGGCGGAGCAAATGCAGTGACTGTGCTGCCGTATACGGCGGCGCTCGGTCTACCAGAAGCATTCGCGCGCCGCGTTGCTCGAAACACACAGACCGTGCTCTTGGAGGAGTCGAACCTCTTCCGCGTCGCCGATCCCGCAGCCGGATCCGGTGCAATGGAAGCTCTCACTAGCGACCTGTGTAGGGAGGCTTGGCGCCTCTTCCAGAAGTTTGACGAGATGGGCGGTGTAGAAGAGGCGCTTAAGTCCGGACTCTTTCAGGACGCCGTCGCAGAGACGCGCGCGGCGCGAGAGACAGCGATGGCGCGCCGTAAGGAATCGTTGATCGGCACATCTGAATTCCCTGACCTCGGCGAAGACGATCTTGCAGTAATGGATGTAGCGCCGTCCGCGACTGAAACTGGTACGGAGACTGTTAAGCCGCTTATGCCGATCCGTCTCGGCGCGCCTTTCGAAGCGTTGCGCGATCGCAGCGACGCGGCCCTTGCGAAGTCCGGCGCGCGTCCGAAAATCTATCTCGCCTGTCTAGGCAGACCGGCTGACTTCAACGTGCGGGCGGCCTTTGCCAAAAGCCTGTTCGAGGCTGGCGGCATTGAAACAATTGCGGCGACGTCTGAACAAACGCTTGACGAGATTCTCGAGGGCTTTCGTTCCTCAGGCGCGGCCCTCGTATGTCTGTGCTCATCGGACAAGGTCTATGCGGCAGAAGGCGCCGAAGCTGCCAAGGCGCTTAAGGGGGCCGGTGCGACTCACATCTATCTGGCCGGCAAACCGGGAGAGCTAGAAACGCTACTCCGAGATGCGGGTGTCGAAAGCTACATTGCCGCAGGCGAAAACGCGCTAGAAACACTCAATGGCGCCTACGAAAAGTTGGGGGCTTAAGTGACAAACATTCCGAACTTCACCGACATACCGTTTCGCGAGCCGCAAGAGCCTCCGCTCGGACACGCACCGGAAGCTTGGGAAACTCCCGAAGGCATCGCCGTGAAGCCCGTCTACGACGAGGACGACCGGAATGGCCTGGACTTTCTCGACGGGCTGCCGGGACTGCCGCCCTACCTGCGCGGTCCCTACCCGACCATGTATGTTCAGCGGCCTTGGACGGTGCGTCAGTACTCTGGCTTCTCGACCGCCGAAGATTCCAATGCCTTTTACCGGCGCAATCTCGCGGCAGGCCAACAGGGTGTTTCCATCGCGTTCGATCTCGCGACACATAGGGGCTACGACTCCGACCATCCGCGTGTCACTGGCGATGTGGGCATGGCCGGCGTGGCGATCGACTCAATTTACGACATGCGCGTCTTGTTTGACGGTATTCCGCTCGATCAAGTCTCCGTCTCCATGACCATGAACGGCGCCGTACTACCGGTGCTCGCTCTGTTTATCGTCGCAGGCGAAGAGCAAGGCGTGGGCCACGATCAGCTCTCCGGCACGATCCAGAACGACATCCTGAAGGAGTTCATGGTTCGGAACACCTATATCTATCCGCCCGAACCTTCGATGCGTATCGTCTCGGACATTATCGGCTACACGTCGAAAGAGATGCCGCGCTTCAACTCGATTTCGATCTCCGGCTACCACATGCAAGAGGCCGGCGCGACAGCGGACCTGGAGCTTGGCTATACGCTCGCCGACGGCATTGAGTACGTGCGCGCGGCAATCGCCTCCGGGCTGGATGTGGATACGTTTGCCCCGCGCCTGTCTTTCTTCTGGGCCATTGGCATGAACTACTTCATGGAGATCGCCAAGATGCGGGCGGGCCGCATTCTCTGGGCGAAGCTAATGCAGGAAGAGTTCGCACCGAAGAACGCGAAATCTCTGGCCCTGCGGACACACTGCCAGACGAGCGGATGGAGCCTGTCGGCGCAGGATGTCTACAACAATGTGGTCCGCACCTGCGTGGAAGCCATGGCGGCGACTCAAGGCCATACCCAATCGCTACACACGAACGGCCTCGACGAAGCGCTTGCTCTGCCCACCGATTTCTCGGCGCGCATTGCCCGCAACACACAGCTAATGCTGCAAAAGGAAAGCGGCACCACCCGTATCATCGATCCGTGGAGCGGTAGCTTTTACGTGGAACGCCTTACCCACGACCTCGCTGCGAAAGCCATGGAGCACATCAAAGAGGTCGAGGAGTTCGGTGGGATGGCCAAAGCCATTGAGGCAGGTATTCCTAAACGCATGATCGAGCAGGCTGCGACGGCCACACAAGGCCGCATCGACTCTGGCCGGCAGACCATTGTGGGCGTCAACAAGTACCGGTCCGAAACAGACGCCGATATTTCCATTCTGAAAGTCGACAATCGCTCTGTACGCGAACAGCAGCTTGCCAAACTCGACCGTCTCCGGGGCGAACGTGACGAAGCGGCTGTGACGGAAGCGCTCGACGCTCTCACCCAATACGCGGAGTCCGCTAAGGGCAATCTGCTCGAAGGCGCCGTAAGCGCTGCGCGTGTGAAGGCAACGGTCGGCGAGATTTCCTACGCGCTTGAGAAGGTGTACGGTCGCCACCAAGCGAGCATCACAGCGATCACCGGCGTGTACAAATCCGAGATGAAGAAAGACGGCAATATGGGCCGTGTGGCCGAATTGATCGATGCCTTCGAGTCAGAGCATGGGCGTCGTCCGCGTATCCTCGTAGCCAAGATGGGCCAGGATGGCCATGACCGTGGCCAGAAGGTCATCTCGTCGGCGTTTGCCGATCTCGGTTTTGACGTGGATATCGGGCCCCTCTTCCAGACACCGGAAGAAGCGGCCCGCCAAGCCATCGAAAACGACGTACATATCCTCGGTGTGTCGTCGCTAACGGCCGGTCATCTGACCTTGGTGCCGACGTTGCGCCAAGCGCTGGAAGATCAAGGCCGCGGTGACATCATGATCGTTGTGGGTGGCGTTATTCCGCCGCAAGACTATCCCGAGCTTTACGAAGCGGGCGCCAAGGCCATTTTCGGTCCCGGGACCCCGATCGCCAATGCCGCTATTGATATTCTCGACAAGCTCGGCGCCTCCTCCCAAGCCGCTGCGGAGTAGTGCACAACCTGTATGACTCTATCGTCCCGTGTATACCGTCAGAAGACATGCATTAGGGCCGCGGTGAAGTCTGGAATCCCGCCGGGCTCAAGGCTGTATTTCATCAACGTGTCATATAACGGAAGCAGATCAGGTGGCCTGGTTAG
>NZ_JBZMXT010000012.1:0-45794 GCF_058506495.1 Methyloceanibacter sp.
CCGAAAAGGCGGTGCCTCCGAACAGCTGACCTTTTCAACCGTGCCCTGTTCGCTCGGTCACGTCCTGGTCGCCGCCAGCGCAAAAGGTGTTTGCGCAATCTTGCTCGGTGACAGCGCAGAAGATCTTGCCCGTGATCTACGCGCGCTCTTCCCCATGGCGTCGCTCAGCGAAGGCGGCGCCAAGTTCGCCGCGACTTCGGCCGCAGTCGTGGCGCTCGTCGACACACAAGAGGGTCAAATCGAGATCCCGCTCGATATTCGCGGAACAGCCTTCCAACGGCGAGTCTGGGAGGCGCTACGCAAGATCCCGGCCGGCCAAACGCAATCCTATAGCGACGTCGCGGCAGCGATCGAGGCCCCTGAAGCAGTCCGCGCCGTCGCCCGCGCCTGCGCCGCGAACAAGCTTGCCGTGGCAATTCCGTGTCACCGCATCGTGCGCCGTGACGGTTCCGTAGCGGGCTATCGGTGGGGGACGGCGCGCAAGCGTGCGCTTCTCGATAGGGAGAAAGGCTGACACAGAGTGGGCAGCAGTTGTTCGTTTGATTGTCAGCCGAACTTGGTGGAACCTTCTTACCGCAATCAAGTCCCGGGAGACTGAATATGGTGAAGGCATGGGCGGTCATGGCCGCTGGTCGGCCTCTTGAGCCCTTCGAGTACGACCCTGGCCCTCTGGGGTCTGAAGATGTCGAGGTAAGCGTCGAAACGTGCGGCATTTGCCACTCCGACGTATCCGTCATCAACGACGACTGGGGGATCTCAACCTATCCTGCGGTGCCTGGCCATGAGGTCATTGGACGAGTCGCGGCACTGGGGCCGCAGGCCAAAGGACTGGCGGTAGGGCAGCGCGTCGGGATCGGCTGGAGCGCCGAGAGCTGTATGCACTGCCCGCAGTGCTTAGCAGGCGATGGCAATCTCTGCGCCGAGAACGTAGCAACTATTGTCGGGCACTATGGCGGCTTTGCCGATCGGGTTCGAGCACATTGGCAGTGGGTATTTCCATTGCCGGAGGCGCTTGACGAACAGACCGCAGGCCCTCTCCTCTGCGGCGGCACCACGGTTTTCGCACCGTTCTACGAATACGACATCAGCCCAACGCAGCATGTGGGCATTGTGGGTATTGGCGGTCTTGGTCATCTCGCGCTGAAGTTTGCGAAGGCGTGGGGTTGTGAAGTCACGGCCTTTACCTCGACCGATGCTAAGGCCCAAGAAGCGCGATCGTTCGGTGCGCACCACGTTGTTAACAGCCGTGACAGAGAGGCGCTACGCGCACGAGCTCGTACGCTCGACTTCCTCCTCGTCACAGTCAATGTGCCACTGGATTGGCCTTCCATGGTGGGAATGCTGTCGCCGCGCGGCAGGATGCATATGGTCGGTGCGGTGCTTAAGCCTTTGCCGGTCCTTGCTATGGACCTCATCTCCGGGCAGCGCAGTATTTCTGGTTCGCCGACGGCGGGCCCGAAGGTGATTGCGAAGATGTTGGAGTTTTCGGCCCGTCACGGCATCGCGCCACAGACCGAGCACTTTCGGATGGACCAGGTCAACGAGGCGCTTGAACACCTTAAGTCGGGCAACGCCCGATACCGAATTGTTTTGGACGCATGAGCCTCTGAGCCGGTCTCGAGCCTCAGCAGCTCAACGCGAGAGCCCTTTCTCGGCAAGCTCGTTCAGATAGTCGCTGAACCGAGCCTCTTGGTTCTCACCGAGGCCGCGGAGATAAGCCCACATATAGAGCCCTGTATCGTGGCCGTCGTCGAACGTAATGCGCACAGCATACGTACCCACCGGTTCCAGCTCCAAGATGCGGACATCCTTCTTTCCAGGCACCGTGACGCGTTGCTCGGCGCTGTGCCCCTGAACCTCAGCACTGGGACTGAACACCCGCAAGAGCTCTGCCGGCAGCGCAAACTGTGCGCCGTCGTCAAAGGCAATCGTCAATGTGCGCTTTTCCTTGTCGAGCTTCAATTCGGTCGGCCAGGCTGCCGTATCATCTGGGTTGGCACGCATCCTGTCATCCAAGGTCGATTTCGCCCTCAACCACATGGTCAAGTGGCGTGCCTTCCGCAGTGAGGACCATCTTCACCTTAAGTTTGCCTTGGCCCTCCAAGCCGGAATCGCGGACAACGGCTTCAATTGCGTGTTGCGACGTAACGCCGACCTCTTTCAAGAAACGTCGCATCGACATGTTGAAACGATCTTCGTCCATGGCCAGACTCCTTTGGTTTGGCAAGCCAGATGAGCCTGAAGCTCAGCCGACGCAGGTGCTGTTGAAAGGCTGCAAATTCAATATAGTCTATATGATCCATTACCATCGAGGCGGAAGTTAGGGATCGGGCACCAAGATCCACCCACAATGCCGGCTCCGAAAGAACAACTGATGCGAGACAGCGCGTCCTTTTGAGACAACGCTGCAAAGTGAAGCCTTAATGAACGAATTGGAATCTAACCTGGTCGATCCGTTCGGCCGCGCTGTGAGCTACCTGCGTGTCTCCGTTACGGATCGCTGCGACTTTCGCTGCACCTATTGCATGGCAGAAGACATGACCTTCCTGCCGCGCAAGGACCTACTTACGCTTGAGGAAATCGACAGGCTATGCAGCGCTTTTCTCGCACGCGGTGTCCGCAAACTTCGGCTCACGGGCGGCGAGCCGTTAGTGCGGCGGAACGTGATGAGCCTCATCGAAGCGCTATCCAAGCATCGTGGCGCTGGGCTCGATGAACTCACTCTCACAACAAATGGGAGCCAGCTTCATCGCTTTGCCGATCAGCTTGCGGCACATGGCGTCGAAAGGATCAACGTCTCATTGGATACGCTCGATCCGGCAAAGTTCCGCGTATTGACCCGTTGGGGTGACTTCCACCAGGTTATGCACGGTATCGACCTTGCCGCGCGCGCAGGGCTGAAGATCAAGATCAACACGGTTGCGGTGCGTGGCACCAACGAGGACGAGATTGAAGACTTGTTGCGCTGGGCCCATGGCCGGGGCTTTGACTTGACGCTTATTGAGACAATGCCTCTTGGCGAGATCGACGCCGAAAGGACAGACCAGTATTTGCCACTTTCGCTCGTGCGGACGCGCTTGTCCCAGCACTTCACCTTAGAGGATATCCCCGACAGAACAGGCGGCCCGGCGCGCTATGTCCGTGTCCGCGAAACGGGTGGCCGTCTTGGCTTCATTACCCCTATGACCCATAATTTCTGCGAGTCCTGTAACCGGGTTCGCGTGACCTGCACTGGCACGCTCTATATGTGTCTCGGTCAAGAAGATGCTGCTGATTTGCGCTCACCTTTGCGTGCTAGCCGTTCGGACGAGTTGTTGCACGCGGCCATTGACGAGGCCATTTCGCGCAAACCCAAAGGGCATGATTTCGTAATTGATCGCGACAGCGTCCCTGCTTTGTCCAGGTTCATGTCCGCGACGGGGGGCTAGCTGCAGCTGCGACTGACGACGGCCCGATAAGCAGAGAAGCCAGAAAATTCTCAACAGACCGCTCCATCTTCTGTCTCGCTTCGAAGGCGCTCGCCAACGAATTGCCGACGAAAAGACGTGTACAGATCAAAAAGTTCTTCGCGTAATCACTCAGCGGGGATCGCCGCCTTAAGCGGCTTGTATTCCGCAGGTTCTGCCATCGATTGGTCGGGCAGACTGCACAGACCGCCGCCCAGATAAACGTGATGCCAAAGCTGCGTGGCCACGACACCCCCTAGACCGAGGCTGTAGAACCTGCCAAGGCTGCGGCTCGATCCCTTAGCGGCCACTAGAGCGCAGTCACGCCACACCTGGTCTACATCGAAATATCCCGTCCTCTTGAGGCTTTCCTCGCTAATCAGCTCACGCACGAATTCGGGAGCGTTTACGAGAAAGCTATCCGCCAAAGGCGCCTGGAACATGTGCTTTGGACGCTGGGCAATGCTCTTCGGCAGGATCCGCTCCGCCGATATTCGGAGGAGGTACTTGTCTCGCGTTGGCCGCCGCAATTTCCATCGGGGGCTAAGTTGGGAAACGAACGCTATGACGTCTTCGTCGAGGAAGGGGTAGCGGGTCTCGACGCTGTTGGCCATGGCGATACGGTCGCCCTTCTGGCTCAGCAGCAAGCCCGCAAGATGGACTTTGTAGCCAAGATAGAGCGAACGATTGAGCGGGTGCCATCGCGCCATCCGATCGAGGTCGAGGTCCAAGTCTTCATACGCAAGGTGGCCGCCAAGTTCTTCCTTGAACCCAGCGCTGTAGTAGCGGTCTCGAGAGGTCGACACGAGACTGTACATGACCGACTGAGCGTGCGGACCGCCAATGAGCGCATCGATCTCCTTCAGGCGCTCTATGCTCTGCCGCGCACCGATCCGGCGGACGGCCCGGCTCAGAAACTTCGTCGTTGAAAAGGAGTCTCCAATATCCAAGGCGCGCGCAATTTCACGCATCTTGAACCAGACATAGCCGGCAAATCCCTCGTCAGCGCCCTCCCCCGTCAAGACGACCTTATAGCCTTGCGACCGGACTTCGCGTGACAGCGCAAGCAAAGCAGCACATGACGTGTCGAGTACGGGGGACTCTGCGGCGCGGGTAAGCGCCTCATAGGACCCCATGATGAGATCGGAACCTGCCTCCACAACGGTTGGGTGCGCACCGATTGCTTCAGCGGCCTCCATGGCCTCGTCGACTTCGTCGAGGTTGTCCTTGGGTATGCGAAGCGTGAAACTGGGCAGTGGGCGTCCCGCGACACGCGCAGCTGTCGCCATGACGAAAGCCGAGTCTACACCCCCGCTTAAGTAGCCGACCACGGGCACATCCGCGCGCAGGCGCACGTCGACTGCGCGCTCGAAAACGGCCTCGAACGACTCGGTGAGCTGACCCGCATCTCCATCCAATTCCTGGCCCCAATCCGGAAAGTCGAAGTCCCAGTACTTGCGCTCGACCGGATTTGCCGCCCCCCGTCCCCGCGGCAATTCAATTCGCAGATAGTGCCCGGGCTCGAGAGCTTGAACGCCCTTGAACGCCGTGCGCCGCGAACTGAGGGCAAAGAACGTGAAGAGGTGGTCCAAGCCACGGGGGTCGGCTTCTGGTCGCAACGCGCCGGAAGCAATCAGCGCCTTGATCTCCGAGGCGAAGTAGACCGTGTCGCCCTGACGGGTCCAAAACAGCGGGCATATGCCGACGCGGTCCCGACCGAGCAACACAACGCCACGCTCCAAGTCGAAAATGGCAAAGGCAAACTGCCCTTTCAGGTAAGGGAACAGCCCCTCTCCATACTCTTCGTATAGATGGACCAGGATTTCACTATCGCTGTGCGTCCTGAAAACATGCCCTTTGGCTTCGAGATCGGCGCGGCGTTCTGGGTACTCGAAAAACTCACCATTGCAGATCGCAGCGACAGTGCGGTCCTCGTTGTGGATCGGCTGTTGCCCGTCCTCCAGCCCTACAATGCTGAGGCGTCGCTGCGCGAAGCCTACGCCCGGCGCCACCAGGAAGCCCTCGTCCTCGGGCCCGCGATGCGTCAACGCATCCGCCATTCGCTGCAACATGGCGCGGTCCGGCAGACTCTTCGCTGCAAGATTTATCGACCCGGCAATGCCACACATATGAGTTCGTTCCTCTGGCGATGCTCGGTAAAGAGCTGCCCGCGCTGATTGGAGCGAAGCACGCTAGAGGCGGCTTCACTGTGCGTTGGGCCCCACGGCGTCGCCGCGTGGCTAGCTTTCCATCACGATCTTCGGTGCTGGCCGCGCCTCTCCGGACGCTCGCTCAATCTCCGCCCATGCAGTCTGGGCAATCTGACGGTAGGCTTGGGCTACCTCGCTATCCGGGACGCTGGCGACCACCGGCTCACCACTATCCGACCGTTCCCGCACAACCATCGTCAACGGCACTTCGCCCAAGAACGGCACGCCCAGCTTCTCAGCTTCCGCTTTAGCGCCGCCGTGACCGAAGATATCGGACCGGCCACCGCAATGCGGACAAATGAACGTTGACATGTTCTCGACAATGCCGAGTACGGGCACGTTGACCTTCGAGAACATGTTGATCCCTTTCCGGGCATCGATCAGCGCGAGGTCTTGGGGCGTCGAAACGATGACGGCACCAGCGAGCGGAACTTGCTGGGCCATGGTTAGCTGAGCATCGCCCGTACCTGGAGGCATGTCGACCACAAGAACGTCGAGCTCTCCCCAGGCAACGTCTTTCAACATTTGGGATATGGCGGAAATCACCATCGGGCCTCGCCAGATCATGGGCGTGGACTCATCGACAAGAAAGCCCATGGACATCACTTTGAGCCCGTAGCGGCGCATGGGATCCAGCTTGTTGCCGGCAAGCTCCTGCGGCTGACCTGTGAGGCCAAAGAGACGCGGCATGGAGGGCCCATAGATATCCGCGTCGAGTATGCCGACGCTCAATCCCTGGTCCTTGAGCGCCAGAGCGAGATTCACCGCAGTTGTTGATTTGCCAACACCACCCTTGCCGGAGGCAACGGCGATGATGTGCCGTATTCCAGGAATACCGGCCGCGCCTTGGCGCCCTGTCCGCGAAGAGCCGGGCGAGGCCGCACTGCCAGGAGCAGCGCCTGCCGCAACCGTCGGGGCTTTGGGCTGCGCACTAGCCGCGGGAGCGGGGCTTGAACTCGGGCTTCCCGGTGCACGATCCGCCGTCAATGTCACCGTGGCGCTCGCAACACCCGGCAAGCCCTCAACAATTGTCGCAGCGGCTTGCCGTAAGCCCTCAAGCTCAGGAGCCCGGGCCGGATCCACAGAAATCGCGAAATAGACCTTGCTCTTATTGATAACGACCTCGGAAACAAGGCCGAGGGCCACAATATTGCTCGAGAGATCAGGGCCTTTTACGCCTTTCAATGCAGCTAGAATTTGTTCTTTGGTCAGCGTTTCCGTCATTTTTTGGGTCTTGCTCACACGTCCTTGCGCGAAATGTAGTGAGGAATACACCGCAGTGCAAAATTTTCGAAGTAAGAGGCGGCGAAGAGGCCGAGCGGAGGGCCATGCGGCCCCCTGACCGGCACAATCCCCTCTTGCAGGACTATGTTGCCTGAAAGGAAAAAGCCCGGCGTTTCCGCCGGGCTTTCGGGCTTGGGGAGAGCCATCGGCCAAGCGGAGCTTGGGTTCGGGTAGGGTGCGCACACCGCCGGGCCGGTAAGACAAACGTGCTGCTCCAAATAAAGTTCCGGTCACTGTCATCAATTTCCGAACGAAAACAGCCCCGGATCATCCGAAAAGAAACAGTCATCAAGTTTTCCTTAACCAGAGCCGCCGCATCTTCGTTTCAGCGGGCTGCAGAGAAAACGCAGCTCTCGCAGCAGAACAGACGAAGGGGGACCTATGCGCGTTGTGGGGCGACGGAACGAGGTGCTTTGTCGAGAGGACGATTCTCAGCGTGGGGAGCTCGAAGATCACCTAGAAGCCCTCTCGCGGTTGGTTGAACGGCCCCCGCAAGACGAAGACAAGCCGCTAATCTGCACGCTGCTACTCCGTTCGGCCAAGTCGTTGCCGGCGCTCGCCCTGACCGAAATGCGAGATGTTTTGGCCGATGCCGGCATCCTCGCGAAAGTCATCCTGAGCACGGTAGAGCCTGACCAGGAGCTCCACTCACTCCTTCTCGCGCTGGCGGCTCTTCTGCCAGACGGCAACTTGAATGCCCATGTCCGCTGGGCCCGAAAGCCGCAGCTGTTGGATGCGCATGAACAGGCTGTGTACGGACGGGAGATGTGCTGGACCGGAGATGCCGTCCGCCGTGGAGCAAACAGGCGTAACCGGCTGGCCTTCTTCGACGACACGCCAGAAGCCCTACTACACGGCTCGCGAGCCTTCGAAGCGTTGTGGGCCGCGTCAGACCTCGTCCCGATCCATCTCCTCGATATTCATGCTGCTGAGCGTGGTGTTGCGGCGGACACCAGCCCTGGGGACGCATCACTTGCGGTCGCATCTCGGTCCGTCGAGGGCTGGCCTCTACTACGAAACTAACGGGCTGCGTTATAATATCGTCATCCTTTGGTGCGAGCGGTTCGGCCTCACCGCGGAAGACGGAGTGACCCATGCGCCCAACTTTAGTGCTGACTTTGTTGTTGTCCCTCAGTTCGTCTGCTCTGGCGCAAAATAATGCCGGGGAGGCCGGACCGGTTCTCGGCGACCTCCTGAAGAAACCCAACTATTTTGGCGCTTGGCAGTCCATGCTCAGCGGTGAAACGACGCCGGATTGGGTTGCAGAGTACACATCGACATTGGATGGTCCGCCTGTCCCAAGCCGTCGACTGACGATCGACAATCAAAACTATTTGTGGGGCTACACCTGCAAACCATTCGAGTGCGAGGACAACCAGCTTATCGTTCTATTCGCGCCGGACGGAACTAAGGCTTACGGCCTGCTAGCGACCGCCGATATGGGGCAAGTCTGGCTCGGCTACCCTGATGACCGCATTCGGGCCGCCATCATGGGCCGGTTGGAGAGCGACGACAATCCATCATGACCAGCGAAATGGCAGCGATGCTTCTTGAGAAGGCTGGGCAGCCGCTTAGCGAAGCCGCGTTGCCGATACCCACGCCGGGCTCCGGGCAGATCCTACTCAAAGTGCTCGCTTGCGGGGTGTGCCGTACCGATCTGCACATTTTCGACGGCGAGCTCGAAGACCCAAAGCTCCCTCTCGTGCTTGGTCATGAGATCGTAGGCCGGGTGGATACACTCGGGCCGGATACGTCGGGCTTTGCGGTAGGGATGCGCGTTGGCGTACCGTGGCTCGGCTATACGGACGGCACATGCCGCTATTGCCGCGAGGGGCACGAGAATCTCTGCGATGAACCGCGTTTCACGGGCTATCAGATCGACGGCGGCTATGCGGCCTACACGGTGGCGGACGAACGCTACTGCTTTGCGATCCCTGACGGATATTCCGATGCCGAGGCTGCACCGTTGCTCTGTGCGGGTCTAATTGGCTACCGCTCATTCAAGATGGCCGAAGAGGCGCTGCAGGGCGAAACGAAGCGGCTTGGCATTTATGGATTTGGCGCAGCAGCGCACATCGTGGCGCAGGTCGCGCTCTATCAGGGATGCGCCGTCTACGCGTTTACGAGTCCTGGCGACGTCCAAGCCCAAGAGTTCGCCAGATCCCTCGGCGCCGTTTGGGCAGGCGGCTCGGATGAAAACCCACCCGATGAGCTGGACGCGGCGCTGATCTTCGCGCCGGTTGGGTCGCTCGTTCCTGCCGCCTTGAAAACCCTACGCAAAGGCGGCTTCGTCGTCTGCGGCGGCATCCACATGAGCGAAATACCGTCCTTCTCATACGACATCCTATGGGAAGAACGCGAAATTCGGTCAGTTGCGAATCTGACGCGGGACGATGCTCGAGAGTTCCTCGCTTTAGCGCCGCAGATACCTGTAAGAACGACTGTTGTTCCGATGAAACTATCGGAGGCGAACGAAGCCCTGAGGCGTCTGCGCGAAGGGGCCCTCACTGGGGCGGCCGTTCTTATTCCGTAGAAGCCCTTACGACTTTATGAGAATTGCGGCAGACTAGCATTCTGGGTTTCCGTAAGGGAGCCCATAGAATGGACGGCCTCTGACGATGACAAAAATATTGATCGTTGACGATCACCCAATGTTTCGCGAGGCCTTGCGGAGCGCCGTAAAGTTCTCCCGCAAGGATGCCGAGATTCTTGAAGCTGGCAGCATCGAGGCCGCGCATGAGATCATTCGTGACGAACCGGGCATCGAGATTGTGCTGCTAGACCTGTCTTTGCCAGGCACGCGCGGCTTTGACGGTTTGATCCTCTTGCGGTCGGCCTTTCCGCGGACGCCCATCATGATCGTTTCTGGACTCGACGACCCCAAAATTGTCAGCGAAGCGATCCGGCTTGGTGCAGCGGGTTTTGTGTCGAAGTCCGTGGACAAGGAAACTCTGGCGGAAGGGCTGTCGGTCGTGTTGAGCGGCTCGGTTTTCGTACCGCCAGAACTCACTCAGAGCGCTCAGGGTCAGCGCGCGGAATCGCGCTCCAGCGACATCGCAGACCTGGTCGCAAATCTCACTCCTGCGCAAATGCGCGTTCTCCAGCTTATACGCAATGGTCAACTCAACAAACAGATCGCGTACGAGCTTGGCGTAAGCGAGACGACAATCAAGGCGCACGTCTCAGAGATCCTCCGCAAACTGAATGTCGTGAGTCGCACGCAGGCGGTCATCAAGACATCGCAGCTCGACTTCGAGGCAATCACCGGCGACGAAAAACCCGCCGGCAGCTAGGCGCCCGACACGGAATACTCCCCTAGGAGATGGGTCATCAGAGCACGAAGCTCCGCGGGTCGCGTCGGCTTACGGAGCAACTCGCACTGGGCCGCCGACACGTCGGCGGCCACCCCAGGGCTCCAGTCGCCAGTCACGACCAGAGCCGGAAAGTTCGGGCCAAAGCGCGCTCGCAATGCGCGCACGACATCAACGCCTGTCCTCCCCTCATCGAGGTGGTAGTCAACGAGCGCAATATCGGGCGCCCTTCCGAGTTCGGCCAAAGCCGGTTCGATGGCTTCTAATCGGGTTCCGGGCAAGGTTGTGCATGACCAGCTTTTGAGCAACGTCACAGTTGCATTCAGCACGTCCCGGTCGTTTTCGATCACAACGACCGACGCGCCAAGCGCGACATTTAAATTTGCAACCTCGGGCGCGTGTTGGGTAATCCTTGGCATTGCTGGCCCAGCACAGTCGAGCCCGAGCCGGAAAGTCGACCCTCGGCCCCGCTGTGACTTCACTTCGAGCGTGTGGCCCAGTGCATGGACAGTGCGCTGAACAATCGAAAGCCCCAGTCCTAATCCTGCGTGGTCACTCTTCGCGGCCGCGGTGCCACGATAGAACTCTTCAAACATCGTTTCCCGCTCGTCCTCCGCGATGCCACAGCCGGTGTCAACGATGTCGACCTGGCACGCATCGCCACGCCTCCGGGCACCGATGAGCACACCCCCGCTCGTGGTGTAGCGCAGCGCATTGGATACAAGGTTCTGGAGGACTCTGTGAAGAAGCAGGGGATCGCTCTCGACGAGCAGGCCAGAGCGGCGGACTTTGAGCTTCAGCCGCTTCGCCTCCGCGAGCGGGGCGAAACTCGCTTCAAGGACTTCGAGTGTCTCGTCAAGCGGAAAGGTCTGAATATCCGGCGTAACAACGCCGGCATCGAGTTTCGAAATATCCAAGAGCGTATTGATCAAGTCCTCAATGGTCTGGAGCGACTGATCCACTCGCCCGGCCAATTGCCGCGTGTCATCGCTTTCCTGCAGGTCCTTCAAAACCGATATCGAGAGGCGTGCCGCGTTCAACGGTTGCAAAAGGTCGTGGCTCGCAGCGGCAAGAAAGCGGGTCTTACTGAGATTAGCCCTTTCGGCCTCGTCCTTCGCCTCGACCAGCGCCTCGTTGGAACATTCGAGCCTGCGGAGTACCGCGGTCAGTTCTTCGGTCCGTGCGCGTACCTTTGCGTCCAAACCGATCGCTGTTTGGAAGAGGGAAAAGGCATTGCCCTGTTGATCCATGGAGCGCTCGACGCGATCCATAAGAACGGCATTGATCTTCGACAGTTTCTCAAGCCGTTCTTGTAATCCTTCCTGATCGGCACCATCCGAGGGGGGATTCGGCGCGTCACCTTGCATCAGGCACCTCCCTGCCGTCCGATCGCAACGCCTGTGAAGGTCTGGTTGAGATGCATTGCATTGTACTGCTCGCCGTAGGTGTGAAATCCGACAACATGGTAACGACGGTAGAGTTCGCTGACTTTCCGCTTCATTTGGCGGTTCTCCGCGTCCAGGCGCCGGAGCACGCACTCAAAACCCAAGACAAAGTCGACGCCCCCAACCGCCTCGTCAAGACGTTCCATTTCGGCTTCCATCGACTTCACCATATCTCTGGGCTCGGCCACGGTGAGCACGACCCCATCATCGATTGCGCAAAAGAAAGACAACGAACCATCGTCGTTCACGCGTTGAATTGATCGGCAATAATAGTCTCCACCTATGCGAACGACGACGGGGTGTGCCGCAAAGCTCATCGGGGCCAATGAAGATGTTTCGAGGCCAACTGAGTTGGCATACTCGAGGGCTGCAGGTTCGGCGTTGAGTTCGTAGACCGTCCTTGTGGACGTATCCGACGACGTTACGACGAGCTTCGTTTCTGTCGGCTCAAAGTGGTCGCAGTAGAAGCTCCGTACCGGATGCTCAGTCTCGACCAGGAGCAACAACGCCGCCCCCCGATAGACCCGCCCGTTATGAAGGAGGCTCGTGCCCGAGAGCGTGAGACCATCGCCTGCAGAGCCGCCAACCAGGGGAATATCGCCCAGAGCCCACGCAATGGCGGACACGATGGCTTCCTCGCACCTTGAGAGTCCGTCGATCAGCGAAATGGCAAACAAATTATCGTAGTGCGCGCCATCTGGCTTATCGAGCCGCGCACGCAATGCCTGCACGGCCTCTGAGGCGCGGTCCACGCTGAGGGCTTTGACCTCGGGGATCACGCTGCTCACGAAGTGGAACCCCTGTTCGGGAAAGGCCACAACCAAGACGCTTTGTTCGCTGAAGCCGTCGGAGGTGATTTCTCCGGATGTACTGCAGCCCGCGACCGGTACGTCAGGAAACTTGGCTGAAAGAGCCGCACAGAGCGATTCCGCCTCATAGGGCTGAGAGAAAAAGACCAGTATCTGCCCGATATCCGACGGGTCCAAGACCTGCGCGATTTCAGTGATTGCCTTGTCCGGCGTATCGGCACACGTCCAGGCCGTTTGGATGCCGCAGGCACGGCGTTCTGCATGCGCTCGAGGCAAAGCGCGTTTCCTCCATCTCCGTGGCACGCCCAGTTTCGTATATTCTGATTTACATCAGCGACTTCCGGGTCTATTGCCGTATTCGGCTGCACTATTGGCCGAAAGTACAATACCCGTGCTGAGAAGCAATCAATGGAGTATCATATTCGGGCAGCACTTCGGAGGTGATGTTCGAAGTCGCCGCGACCCCAGGCCGCCTCATACCGGGGAGGCGGGTCAAGGGCACACGAGGCTTCATTGTGCGCCGAAAGTAGAGTTTTGCCGTTGAAGAAACTCAAATAGTCTACAAATTGACCAATCGAGCGTACCGGGCCGCACCCAGGAATCGGTGATGAATTCGCCGCTCGAAGTTGGGTAAAAATTGGTGAAATCGCCGGAAATCTAGGGAGAAGACAATGCTTCACGAGGTTATCGAAACCCTGAATGCACGCGTGGCCGTTAGGACGCGCTATGACAATTTCATCGGTGGTGAGTGGGTTGCCCCGGTGGACGGTCGCTATTTCGATAATATCAGCCCCGTCACGGGCAAGTCCGTCTGCCAAATCGCGCGCTCGCAAGCCGCAGACATCGAGCTCGCACTCGACGCCGCTCATAAAGCTCGCGAGGCGTGGGGCAAGACCTCCCCTGCAGAACGCGCAAAGCTTCTGAACCAGGTCGCCGACCGCATGGAGGAGAACCTCCAGCTTCTGGCCGCTGTCGAGACGATCGATAACGGAAAGCCCATCCGTGAGACCACCGCTGCGGATATTCCCCTCGCCATTGACCATTTCCGTTACTTCGCCGCTTGCATTCGGGCGCAAGAAGGAACGCTTGGTGAAATAGACCATGACACTGTTGCCTATCATTTCCATGAGCCTCTTGGTGTCGTCGGCCAGATCATTCCGTGGAACTTCCCGATCCTGATGGCAGCCTGGAAGCTGGCGCCTGCGCTGGGCGCTGGCAACTGTGTTGTCATGAAGCCGGCCGAGCAAACGCCGATGTCGATCATGGTCCTCATGGACGTCATCGCCGACATCCTGCCGCCTGGCGTTTTGAACGTCGTCAACGGTTTCGGTGTCGAGGCGGGTAAGCCGCTCGCGCAAAACCCGCGCATCGCCAAGATCGCGTTCACGGGCGAAACGACCACTGGTCGCCTCATCATGCAGTATGCGTCCGAAAACCTGATCCCGGTCACGCTTGAGCTGGGCGGCAAGTCGCCGAACATCTTCTTCGCCGACGTGATGGCCGAAGACGATGACTACTTCGACAAAGCCCTCGAAGGTTTCGCGATGTTTGCGCTGAACCAGGGCGAAGTGTGCACGTGCCCATCGCGCGCATTGGTTCAGGAGTCCATCTACGACCGCTTCATCGAAAAGGCTGTTGAGCGCGTCGAAAAGATCAAGCTGGGGAACCCGCTCGATATGGACACCATGATCGGTGCTCAAGCGTCCAACGATCAGCTGGAAAAGATCCTGTCCTACGTCGACATCGGCACCAAGGAAGGCGCCGAGCTGCTGACGGGCGGAGAGCGTGCGGTCCATGAGGGCGATCTGGCCGAGGGTTACTATGTGAAGCCCACGGTTTTCCGCGGCCACAACAAGATGCGCATCTTCCAAGAGGAGATCTTCGGGCCGGTGCTTTCAGTTGCAACGTTTAAGGACGATGCAGAGGCGCTTGAGATCGCAAACGACACGCTTTACGGCCTTGGCTCAGGCGTGTGGACCCGCGACATCAACCGCGCCTACCACTTCGGGCGTGGCATTCAGGCCGGCCGTGTCTGGACGAATTGCTACCACCTCTATCCGGCCCACGCGGCCTTCGGTGGCTATAAGAAGTCCGGCATTGGGCGTGAAACACACAAAATGATGCTCGACCACTACCAGCAGACCAAAAACATGCTGGTGAGCTATAGCCCCAAAGCGCTAGGCTTCTTCTAGGCCAAAAGGGCATGGGCCTGAGCGAGACGGCTTGGGCTAACACATCGTTATTGGCGGCCTGGCGGGATCCCTCGCCGGGCCGTTTCGCGAGAAAGGGTGAAGAGATGGTTGAGCGGGTTTTGGCGACAGATGCGGCCCTTGAGCTAATCGACAAGCTCAGGGACTTGCACGGACCTTTGATGTTTCACCAATCCGGCGGCTGCTGCGATGGCTCTGCGCCGATGTGCTACCCGGAAGGGGAATTTCGCGTTGGCGTCAATGACGTTCAGCTCGGCGAAATCGGAGGTTGTCCCTTCTTTATGGACGCCGATCAATTCGACTATTGGAAACATACGCAGCTAACGATTGACGTTGTCAAAGGTCGAGGCGCGGGGTTCTCGCTAGAAGCACCGGAGGGCGTCCGGTTCCTGACCCGTGGACGCGTGTTCACCGACGAAGAAGCCGACTTGCTGGCAGCGGAGGCTGCAACCGCGTCGTAACCGAGCGGAATAGAGGCACGCCGCTAACGGCCCCGGATCGGACCCATGGTTGCCATCCCGGTCACCGCATCGGAAATGGGTCGTTCCTCATCGCTCAACTCGCTGAGCATGGCTTTGCCAATCTCATGCTCGCCCATCACGACGAAGTCCGCACCGTGCTTAGCGAGGTGATCAATCTCTGCTTCCGAATGCGCTCTGGCCACGATGCGAAGTGTCGGGTTTATGGCCCGAGCCTGTTCGACTACCTGTCCACCTTCGAATGCGTCCGGAATAGCAACCAGCATACAGCGCGCCTCGTCGAGATTGGCGGACTCGATGACGTGGGGATCGGCCGCATTGCCGTGCAACGCTTGAACGCCATGCGCGTTTAGGTCGGCGGCGTCCTCCGAATCATCTTCAATAATGTAGACCGGGATACCTCTCTCGAGCAGAGACTTCGACACGAAGCGTCCGACACGTCCGTGGCCGATTAGCACGACGTGGTTGGTGAGTGTCGTTGCAGGGATGGGCTCGCGGGTTGGGGTTGCCTCCTTTTTTGCCTCGGCTTCCTCGTCCTTCGTCTCCGGCCGAGCATCATCTGTGCGGGCGTTGGCATTCTCTTGCCAGGCATAGTACCGGTCGAGCAACGCGAACAGGAGAGGGTTTAACAGGATCGAGATAATCGCGCCTGCGATGATCAGGTCACGCGCTTCATTCGGCAATACGCCGAGAGTCAGGCCCAGGCTGGCAAGGATGAACGAGAACTCGCCGATTTGGGCGAGCGACGCGGAGATCATTAAGCCTGTATTTGTCGGCTGCCCGAATAGACGCACCACGGCGAAAGCGGCGAGTGACTTGCCGAAGATTATGATCGCCACCGTAGCCAGCAAAGCAAGAGGCGCTTCGATCATGATGGCTGGGCTGAACAACATGCCAACAGAGACAAAGAACAGAACCGCAAACGCATCGCGCAGAGGAAGCGATTCCGTCGCGGCTTGTTGGCTCAGCTGAGATTCACTCAAGACCATGCCAGCGAAAAATGCGCCGAGCGCCAGCGACACCCCGAACAGCTCAGCCGCCAAAAAGGCAAAGCCGAGCGCGATCGACAAGACGGCAAGGCGAAACAGCTCTCGGCTCCCCGTGTGCGCAATGTAGTGAAGGAGTGCTGGGATCAGCTTTTTGCCGACCACAAGCATTGCCAATGTGAAAACAACAAGCTTGCCGACGACCTCAGCGACCTGCCGTGTCATCTGGACAATGTCGGGTGGCGCATCGCCCTGGAAAAGACTCGTTATGGCGGGCAACAAGACCAAAGCCAGCACCATGGCAATGTCCTGAACGATCAGCCAGCCAATCGTAATTTTTCCGCGCTCTGTCTCAAGGAGACGGCGCTCTTGCAGCATGCGCAGAAGCACAACGGTGCTGGCCACCGATAGGGCGAGACCGAAGATGAAGCCTGCGGCAAGGTTCCAGCCAAGCGCCCAGCCAACCGCCATGCCAAGCGGCGTGGCAACGAGACCCTGCGCGATCGCGCCCGGTATTGCGATCGCGCGGACCGACAATAGGTCTTTCACCGAGAAATGTAGACCAACGCCAAAGAGGAGAAGGATGACGCCAACTTCCGAAAGCTGGTTGGCGATATTCTGGTCAGCACCGACAGCAGGTGCGAAGCTGATAACAATACCAGCCACCAGATATCCGACGAGCGGCGGCAGCTTTAGCCGGTGCGCCAAGACGCCTAGGCTGAAGGCGAGCACCAGACCAATCGTAAGCGTCGAAACGAGTGGTGGCACATGGTGCATATCGCTCGGTCCCAGGTGGCCGTCGTCGTGGCAGGGCGCCCACGGCTAATCCGTGAGTCAGCCCACACCAACTCCCCTCATTCTGAATACGACATCTGCGTCTCGATGTGACGAGAGATTTGCCGCAACCAAAGGTTTTTCAGAACCTTTGCAAATTTGGCACGATCAAACCATGCGACACAAAAAAGGGCACGATGACCAAGTCTCGTGCCGCTTTTTTTTGCGATATGCATGCGCGCCCCTCCGGGAACGTGGGCGCTCCAAGCAAAGCCCTACATCGTCGTCGGGCCAATGACTTCGTGGTCCGTCACAACACAGTGCCAAGAGCCCACTGTGGGAAACTCACGCAAATCCTGTCGTTGCTGCAGGAACTGCATCGCAGCCATGTAGCCACCGCGGCCAAGGCATGCGTTCGGGGACATGGCGTCGGCCAAGAAATCCATGGGCACAGGCACATCGATGCAGCCCGTCGCCACGATGGCTGCCTTTCGTTCTGCCGCAGTCATCGGCTTTTCATTGTCGTAGATCTTGCCGTGATTGATCGGTTCGAGCGGCGTCACAACACCGCGGCAGGCCTTCACGATGAGCTGTACGTATACGGTCTTTTCTTTTTCAGCACCCATGCGGGTTGGTTGATCGGGGTCAGCCGCTGCGGGGCCACAAAGCAAGATGCCCAACGCGCAGACGAGGATAGTGAGAGATCTCATTGTACTCTTTCTCGTTCCCAGGGCTGACGGCCACGCCCTCATCGAGAATCTTGACTGCGGCTGGCCGATGCCGCTGCGGAGCTCATGCCCCCGCCTCCCCCAATACGGGCAACTCTAGTGGCAATTGCCAGGATTCCCAAGGCGGTCTTCGCTCGGAATGGGTATGACCGTGGGCCAACCGGTCACGATCTCGTGACTACATCCAAGCCGAACTCGGCGGAGGCGTCCTCGATCCATGCGCAAAAACTACCAGCAAAACTGCGAAAGACGGCTAAATCGAACGCCTCTGTGTCACGCCAGATCAACACGCCCATGTGCCCGATGGACGTCACCGCAGCCGCGCCATCGACGAAAACTCTTGGGTCGAGATCGATTGCCAGACCTTTGGACAGCACACTGCGGACCGCTGATCCTTCGAGGCGAACGACCGCTCGGCCACTACTGTGATCGGCGACCGACGCCTTACCTCGGAGCTTTGAGGCAAGATCGTCCGCGAGCATCTCATTGGGCAGCGCCTCGGATACGGCAAACCATTGGCCCGGTGCAACGCCGATAAAACGGACGTCTTTGCCTTCAACACAGGTTGGCGCGCTCGGCAGCCCAACGCCATAACTTGTTCGAACGGACTCATCCAGAGCGGCGCCTTGGCATCTGCGCACCTCTAAGGTCGCGAGACCAAGGTCGGCGCGCTCTGTCAAAGTGACTCCGGCGTCACCATCAGGACTGCCGTGACGCCCCGAGACCAACATGCCGTCAAGTGCAGACGCGCATTGCAAATCAGACACGTAGCCGCTCTCCTTCCGGATCGACGAAATGCGGACTGCAGACTTCAGCCAGCGTTTCGTAGTTGCGTAGTGGATCGCAAACCCTGACGACTTCGCCGTATCGCGCTGGGCCATCGCTCAGCATGGCCAGCCCGATGAAGCTCTCAAGCTCGGGCGAGTACGCTTGTGATGTCACATAGCCCTGATCGTTCGCCGCGTCGGCCTTTGCGTGCCGGGGTACAAGATGCGCGCCGGCGCTGACCCGCATTTTTGGATCAAGCGGCTTCAGACCGACAAGCGTCGCTCGTGAGGCTTCGTTCAAGGCCTCTCGTTCGCCCATGAAACGGCCGATGAAGTCCTTCTTTCTGGACATCATTCTACCAAGCCCCAAATCGTGCGCGGTCGTCTGACCGTTCAGCTCGGGGCCCGCGGCATGGCCTTTCTCGATCCGCATGACACCAAGTGCCTCAGTACCGTAAGGCCCGATACCGTGTTCGGCGCCATCATCCATGATCGCGCGTATCAAAGCATCGCCAAATCGCGCCGGCACACCGATCTCATATGCTAGTTCCCCTGAGAAGGAGAGCCGGAAGAGCCGCGCGGGCGTACCTCCACAGACTGTGAAGGTTCCACAGGCCATGTAGGGGAAGGCCTCGTTGGAAATGTCTTGGCCTGAATCCAGCAGCGCCTCGATCACTTTGCGTGACTGAGGACCTGCGACAGCATATTGCGCCCATTGCTCTGTTTGGGAAACGGTCTGAACATCGAGCTCAGGCCATAGCACCTGCTGGCAGAACTCCAAATGCTGACTGACCCGCACCGCGTTGGCGGTCGTTGTTGTCATGTAAAAGTGATCGTCGGCGAGGCGCGCGGTCGTGCCATCGTCCATGGCAAAGCCGTCTTCGCGCAGCATGAGCCCATAGCGCGCTTTTCCCACTGGCAGCTTCGAAAATCCATTGATGTAAACGCGATCGAGTAGCGTTCCAGCATCGGGTCCTTGAACGTCGATCTTGCCAAGGGTCGAGACGTCGCAAACGCCGACATTGTTGCGCGTATTGGCAACTTCGCGATCGACAGTCTCTTGTGCCGTCTCGCCAGACTTCGGAAACATCAGCGCGCGCATCCAAGCGCCAACCTCGACAAACTCAGCGCCGTTCTCCTCCGCCCAGCGATGCGACGGCGGTAGGCGCTTTGGGCGAAATTCCTTGCCGCGATGGTGCCCTGCCAGAGCGCCAATCGCGACAGGCGTATAGGGCGGGCGAAATGTCGTGGAACCGACAGAACCGAGATACCGCCCGGTCACCTCGGCGAGCAAAGCCGCACCGTTGAGGTTGGACGTTTTGCCTTGGTCGGTAGCCATGCCGAGCGTTGTGTAACGTTTTAGGTGATCGGGCACGCGAAAGCCCTCACGTGCCGCGAGCTTTACGTCAGAGACCGTGACGTCGTTCTGAAGGTCGACGAACGCCTTGCCGCCCCTACTTTGGACATGCCAGACGGGCGTAACACGCTCGTCGTCTTGCGCCGGCGCTGAACGGCTGGGTGCCACAGGAGAAAATCCGCAGTCTCTTGCGGATTCACCACCCGCCGTCTCCCCGCTCGCCAAACAGGCGTCCAGCGAGAACCGGCCGGCTGCCGCACCGGCGACCCGCATGCCAGGCGCGAGAGCGCCCGGCACGAGGCAGGATCGAGCTTCGTCCCAGACAGGCTTGCCGCCCAAATGGGTCGTCAAGTTGATTGCGGGATTCCAGCCGCCCGAAACTGCAAGCAGGTCGCAGTTAAACAACGTCATCCTGCCTTGAGTGTCCTTGATGCGCACGGACTTGATCCCATGGGCGCCGCTGACGCTATCAACGATTCCGCTCACATATTCAGTGCCGATAGCCGTCGCTGCTTGTCCGGCCGTTGGCGAAGCGTCCGGCCGCGGGTCAACAATCGCGCGCACTTCGACCCCGCTATCTGAAAGATCTTTTGCCGTGCTCAGCGCCGCGTCATTGTCGGCGAAGACCACTACGGCTCGGCCGGGTGTGACGCCGAAACGGTTGACATAGGTCCGCACGGCGCTTGCGAGCATCACGCCCGGTCGGTCGTTGTCGCCGAAGACAATGGGCCGCTCGAATGCGCCGGCGCAAACTACGGACTGCTTGGCCACGATGCGCCAAAGCCTCTGCCGCGGCGTGTACGGCGCGGGTTTGCGAAGGTGATCGCCGACGCGTTCGACAGCCGCGTAGACGCCACCATCGTAAACGCCAAACACCGTCGTGCGCCGTAAGATCCGGCAGTCGGGAAAACTCTCCAGTTCGGCAGCAGCCGCGGCCGCCCACTCCTGTGTAGGCTTACCGTCAATCTCGCCCCGCTCGGCCAGCAAGCGGCCGCCCAGAACGAAATCCTCATCACACAGAATAACGCGTGCGCCCGCCCGCGCCGCCGACAGCGCCGCCGACAGTCCCGCCGCCCCAGCGCCGATGACAATAACATCGCAGAATGCGTTAGCCTTTTCATAGGTATCGGGATCGGGCTGCTTCGATGGATAGCCGAGCCCCGCGGCCCGACGAATCGTTGGCTCGTACAGCTTCTCCCAAAACGAGGCCGGCCACATGAAGGTCTTGTAGTAAAAGCCCGCGCCGAAAATCGGGGACACCAGCTGATTTACCGAAAGGAGATCGTATTTCAGCGACGGCCAGCGGTTCTGACTCGCGGCATCTAGGCCCTCATAGAGCTCAATCGTGGTTGCGCGCGTATTCGGTTCTCGATGCGCACCGGTGCGAAGCTCAACGAGTGCGTTAGGTTCCTCGGACCCGGCAGCAAGCACGCCCCGCGGACGGTGATACTTAAACGAACGCCCGACGAGACGAATGCCGTTAGCCAGAAGTGCCGAAGCCAACGTGTCGCCTGGATGCCCTTCGAGACGCTGCCCATCGAACCGGAACGAGATACTCTTGTCGCGGTCGACAAGTCCTCTCTTCATCAGTCGGTTGATCTGGCTCATCCGCACCTCAGCGCTCCTTCGCAGCGAGTTCGACGGCAACGATTTCGTGGGTAGTGGTATCGCGCGCTACTTCGAGCCAGGCGCGACAGCCCGCGCTGTGTTGCCAGAATTCCTTATGAAGCCCGGCCGGATTGTCTCGAAGGTAGACGTAGTCAACCCAGGCTTCAGTCGCGCGCGCGTCGATACTGCTAGGCCGCGGCACGGTCGCGTCGCCGCGATAGGTGAACTCTTCCAAGCCGCGCGCGCCGCAATATGGACAGGTGATCCGCATGGCCCTTCCTCAGTGCAAGTTCGGCTGGGCGCCCATGCCCTTTTCGTCGATCACGCGGCCCGAGGCGAAACGATCGAAGCGATAAGCTGCGGCGTAAGGATGAGGCTGGCCTGTAGCGATAAGATGCGCGAAACACCAGCCAGCGGCCGGGGTGGCTTTAAAGCCTCCGTAACACCAGCCACCGTTGAAGTAGAGGCCATCGATGTCGGTCCGGTCGATGATGGGCGATCCGTCCATCGACATGTCAAGCAGTCCGCCCCAGGATCTCAAAATGCGCAGTCGGCCGATCGCGGGGATCAGCGCCATGCCACCCTCGGCGACATCCTCTACGACAGGCAAGTTCCCGCGCTGCGCGTACGTGTTGTAGCCATCGATGTCGCCACCGAAGACGAGCCCGCCTTTGTCGGACTGACTGCAATAGAAGTGGCCGGCGCCGAAAGTGATCACCGTATCAAGCAGCGGCTTGATCCCTTCCGTAACGAAAGCCTGAAGTACATGACTCTCGATAGGCAGGCGCAGGCCCACCATCTCTCCGACCCGAGAGGAGCTTCCAGCAACAGAGAGCGCAACCTTCTTCGCGCCGATGAACCCTTTTTCGGTTTCGACGCCCACGATGCGGCCCTTCTCAACGCGAAACCCGGTCGCCGCACAGTTTTGGATGACGTCGACGCCGCGCTGGTCCGCGGACCGCGCATAGCCCCAGACCACGGCGTCGTGCCGCACCGTGCCGCCACGCGGCTGGTACAGGCCGCCGCGTATGGGGAAGCGCGCATTGTCGAGGTCCACAAACGGAACCAGTGCCCGGACCTGATCATTGTCTAAGAGTTCAGCATCCGCGCCGTGAAATCGCATGGCGTTTCCGCGCCTGACAAATGAATCGCGTTGCGCATCGGAGTGGAAGACATTCAAAACGCCGCGCTGACTGACCATTGCGTTGTAGTTGAGGTCTTGCTCCAGCCCTTCCCATAGCTTCAACGACCATTCGTAGAAGGGCTCATTGCCTGGCAACAGATAGTTCGACCGGACGATCGTCGTGTTACGGCCGACATTGCCCGAACCCAGATAGGACTTCTCGATTACCGCGACATTCGTAATGCCGTGTTCCTTGGCGAGATAGTGCGCCGTCGCAAGGCCGTGCCCTCCACCGCCAACGATGATGACATCGTAGGAAGGTTTGGGCTCCGGCTCGCGCCAGACCGGTTTCCAATTCTTATTGCCGGTCAGCGCATTCGCGAGAAGGCTGGCGAGTGAATAGCGCATCGGCGCAACTGTGCGCGATGCCGATTCTATCAATTGACATTTTGCGACATATATTTGAGCTTTTACGCCTTTGAGTGATTACTACCTTTGGAATAATCGCAAACGCACGCAAGTTGGGTCAGCATACAGCGCTCTAGGCTCTGAAGCTCAGCACGCGTGTTCTCGATTACACAGGTGACCATAGGGGCTCGCGCATGGCTCGTGAGATATCGACTTCGACGGTCGGCTTTTTGCTTGTGCCCGGCTTCGCGCTGATGTCCTACACAGCGGCGATTGAACCATTGCGTGCGGCAAACCTTTTGTCCGGAAAAACGCTTTACCGTTGGTGGCACGCCGCTCCGTCTGGAGAGCCTGTTTCGGCTTCCAATGGCGTTGCGGTAATACCTGATTGCGGCACGCGCTCGGAACGAGGCGCGGATATGGTCTTTGTCTGCGCCGGCGGCAACCCGACAACGTTTGGCGACAAATTGACCTTCTCTTGGCTTCGCCGGCTTGCGCGGCAAGGCACCACGCTCGGCGGCATTTCGGGGGGGCCATTTCTTCTTGCAAAGGCCGGTCTCCTGAACGACCGACGAGCCACTCTGCATTGGGAACACTTGCCGGCATTTCGCGAAGCGTTCCCACATGTAACTGTCGTGCCGTCTTTGTTCGAAATCGATGGAAACCGCATCACGTGCTCGGGTGGCATCTCGGCGCTTGATATGATGGTTGCGTTGATCGAGCGAGACCATGGCCGGCCGCTGGCAGCCGCGGTAGGAGACTGGTTCTTGCACACGCACATTCGCGAGGGCTACGGACCTCAGCGGCTCGACTTGCGTTATCGGTTGGGCATAGCGGATGAGAAAGTTCTGCGCGTCCTGGGTGCGATGGAGATGAATCTCGAGAACCCCATATCGCGACATGATCTGGCGCAGGAAGCAGGGATATCCCTCAGGCAGCTTGAAAGGCTCTTCCACGAATATGTGGGACATGGAATTCATCAGCACTATCGATGGCTGCGGCTAGAGCGTGCACGGCACCTCTTGCGTGAAACCTCACTGCCCGTCCTCGACGTCGCGCTTGCAACGGGCTTCGCTTCTTCCAGCCAGTTTTCACGAGCTTACGCGCAAGCCTTCGGAGAACCGCCAAGCCGAACGCGAACACTGACGTAACAGTCGCGTGGGTCAAACCAAAGGTGCTAGAGTCTCGGGCTAGAGTATTGGGTTTCTGCGAAGCAGGCGTTTGCTCGAAGGCCAGGGAGGGGAGCGATGGCATCACGGTTGACTTCGAAAGAACTCCGCACCCGAACCCAATCACGAAGAAGATCGGCGACGCGAACCGATGCCGGTGAGACGTCGGCCGAGGCGAATGCGTCGGTCACGGGCTCCAACGCGCCACCAACGGATCTTAATCTTGAAGCGTCTATCGGTCGCCGTGTGCGTGCGTTACGCCAACGTCTTCAACTCACGGCAACAGACCTCGCCGCGCAGGCCGGACTCTCGCCTGGTATGTTGTCCAAAATAGAAAATGGCGGCACATCCCCGTCCCTTTCGACGCTGAGAGCGCTCGCCGAAGCACTACACGTTCCCATGACCAGCTTCTTCGCCGATTTCGAGGAACGGCGCGATTGTTCGTTCGTGCCGGCTGGCCAAGGCGTTCGAATTGAACGGCGAGGCACGAAAGCCGGCCATCATTACGAGCTCTTAGGCCACTCGCTGTCCGGCGACATCGTGGTCGAACCCTACCTGATCCGGCTTGACGCCAATGCAAGCACATACACGCAGTTCCAGCATGATGGGATGGAGTTCATCTACATGCTCAGCGGCAAGGTGATCTATCGCCATGCTGACAAGCTTTATCCGTTGGCGCCGGGCGACACCCTGTTCTTCGATGCGGGAGCCCTCCACGGCCCAGAGGAACTTGTAACCACGCCAATGACTTACCTTTCGATCATCGTCTACCCACGCCAATAGCACCAATCATCCCACACAGCTTTATTTCCTTCTAGGAAATATAATTTCTTCATGGTTGACGGCTTCTAGCCGTTTGTCGCATGCTGCTCGGAGCTGGAATCTGGAGCACAAGCGCATGTGTGGCATTGTTGGATTGTTCATTAAGGACCCCGCTCTTGAGCCCGAACTCGGGAAGCTAACGGCGGGCATGCTTGAGACCATGACGGGGCGCGGGCCTGATAGCGCCGGCTTTGCTGTCTATGGCGAAGGCGAAGCGGGTCGTACGAAGGTCACTGTGCGCGGAACATCACCGCTCGCCATTGAGGAACGTGCACTCGACTCCGGATTCCCAAGCGCGAAGACAGCCATCTACGATACCCACGCAGTTATCTCAGTTCCCGATGATGAAGTTGAAGCTTTGATCGCTTGGCTCGAGCTGACGCCAGACGCAGAGATTGTCGGCCGAGGGTCGCGCATGGAAATCTTCAAGGAAGTCGGTTTACCCGCTGACGTGGCCGCGCGCTTTAGCCTGCCGACAATGAGCGGGACTCATGCAATTGGGCACACGCGAATGGCCACAGAGTCGGCGGTGACCACCGACGGCGCACACCCCTACTCGACTGGACAAGACCAGTGCTTGGTCCACAACGGCTCGCTTTCCAACCACAATAATCTTCGCCGCGAACTCCGCCTCGAGGGCATGACGTTCGAAACCGAGAACGATACGGAAGTCGCCGCAGGCTATCTCACATGGCGCATGCGCAAAGGACTCTCCCTTGGCGATGCGCTCGAAGTGGGTCTTGAGGATCTCGACGGCTTCTACACGTTCGTCGTCGGAACCGAGAACGGCTTTGGCGTGCTCCGCGACGGCATTGCCTGCAAGCCCGCGGTCATGGCGGAGACCGATCAGTACGTGGCCTTCGGATCCGAGTACCGCGTTCTCGCCGACCTACCGGGGATTGGCCAGGCTCGGATCTGGGAGCCAGAGCCCGCCACCGTCTACTTCTGGGAGCGCTAGGCATGCCTGAGATTGATCTCGGCGTAACGCCACTAAGAGAACTGAACGGAGCGCTGCACAAGCTCCCGAAAGATACGAATGAGACGCACTGGGTTATCGGGAATCCGGCAGGTCAGCACGCAATCGCCGCGGGCCTCGATGCCCCGCTGAAGGTCGAGATCAAGGGTCCCGTTGGCTATTACTGCGCCGGCATGAACAAGCTCGCGACCGTTCAGATTCACGGGAATGCTGGTGTTGGCGTGGCCGAGAACATGATGAGCGGCTTCGTGCATGTAAGCGGCGATGCGAGCCAGGCCGCAGGCGCCACAGGCCGTGGCGGCCTCCTGCGCATCGACGGCAATGCGTCTTCTCGATGCGGCATATCGATGAAGGGGATCGACATCGTGGTGAAAGGTTCCGTTGGCCATATGAGCGCTTTCATGGCGCAGGCCGGCAACCTGATCGTTTTTGGTGACGCAGGCGACGCCCTTGGGGACTCTATCTACGAAGCACGGCTCTTCATTCGGGGTGACGTCAAGAGCCTCGGCGCGGACTGCATCGAGAAGGAAATGCGCGACGAGCACAAGTCGGCTCTACACAACATTCTGTCTAAGGCCGGTTTCAACGGCGAAGTCGATCCCGGCGAATTCCGGCGTTACGGCTCGGCCCGTCAACTATACAACTTCAATGTGGACCACGCGGGAGAGTACTAATGGATGCCACACCGATCACGAAACCCCGGAAGTCGGCGACATTCGACGACTATGCGCTCTCCGAGATTCGCCGGGCAGCGGCCACGGGCATCTACGACATTCGCGGCGGTGGCGCCAAACGCAAGCTGCCAAACTTCGACGATCTTCTCTTTCTTGGCGCTTCGATGAGCCGATATCCGTTGGAAGGGTATCGCGAGAAGTGTTCGACAGATGTGTGGCTTGGAACGCGCTTTGCGGAAAAGCCAATTCACCTCAAAATCCCCGTTACCATTGCAGGCATGAGCTTCGGCTCGCTGTCGGCGCAGGCGAAAGAGTCCCTCGGCAGAGGCGCTAGCACTATGGGCACGTCGACCACAACAGGTGATGGCGGCATGACGGAAGAAGAAAGAGGACACTCCTCCATTCTTGTTTATCAACTGCTCCCATCTCGTTACGGCATGAACCCCGATGATTTGCGACGCGCTGATGCGATCGAAGTGGTCGTGGGTCAGGGCGCCAAGCCAGGCGGTGGAGGGATGCTGCTCGGCCAAAAGATCTCTGACCGTGTTGCCGAGATGCGAACATTGCCCAAGGGCATCGATCAGCGCTCGGCCTGCCGTCACCCCGATTGGACGGGGCCGGACGATCTCGAAATTAAGATTCAGGAACTCCGCGAAATCACCGACTGGCAGATTCCCATTTACATCAAGGTGGGCGCCTCCCGGCCCTACTACGATGTCGCGCTTGCTGTGAAGGCTGGGGCCGATGTTGTGGTCCTCGACGGCATGCAAGGCGGCACTGCAGCGACGCAGGAAGTGTTCATCGAGCATATCGGGCTACCGTTGCTGGGCGCTATCCGCCCAGCCGTCCAAGCCCTGCAGGACCTTGGCATGCACCGCAAGGTTCAGCTGGTCGTGTCCGGCGGCATTCGGACAGGCGCCGATGTTGCGAAGGCGCTGGCGCTCGGCGCGGATGCAGTTGCGATCGGCACAGCGGCTCTTGCGGCTATCGGCGACAACGACCCCAAATACGAAGAAGACTACCAGAAGCTGGGCACGACGGCTGGCGCTTACGACGATTGGCATGAGGGCAATTGCCCCGCCGGCATCAGCACTCAAATTCCTGAACTCGCGGCGCGACTCGACCCGGAACTCGGCGGGCGGCGCCTGGCCAACTATCTGTCGGTACTGACGCTTGAAACCCAGACGATCGCTCGGGCCTGCGGTAAAAGCCACGTTCACAACCTCGAACCCGAGGATCTTGTGGCGCTCACGGTCGAAGCCGCCGCTATGGCGCAAGTGCCTCTTGCTGGGACAACTTGGATTCCGGGGCTGACGGGCGCATAGCTTGACGGCACACTGGGTGGCTCGCATATGCGAGCCGTTTTCCATTTGAAAGGGACGACAATGGCGATCGATTTAGAGAAAGAGGCCCGTGAGCGGGGCATCAAGTATTTCCTTATCTCTTTTGTTGATTTGTTCGGGACGCTGCGCGCAAAGCTCGCGCCAGCAAGTGCCATTGCCGACATGGCCGAGGAAGGGGCGGGCTTCGCTGGATTTGCAAGCTGGCTAGACATGACGCCGGCGCATCCCGACATGCTTGCAATCCCGGACCCCAATAGCCTGATACAGATCCCGTGGAAACCGGAGGTCGGCTGGCTCGCCGCCGACCCGTACATGGATGGCAAACCTGTCGAACAAGCCCCTCGCAACTTGCTGAAGCGAATGCTGAATAAAGCCGAGGACGCGGGCTACACCATGAAGATGGGCGTCGAGCCAGAGTATTTCCTTGTAAGTGCCGACGGGGAGTCGCTGAGCGATGCAACCGATATTCAGGCCAAGCCCTGCTACGACCAATCGGCCTTAATGCGCCGCTATGATGTCGTGAGCGAAATTTGCGATTGCATGTTGGAACTCGGTTGGGGGCCCTATCAGAACGACCACGAAGACGCGAATGGTCAGTTCGAAATGAACTGGGAGTTTGCCGACGCGCTGACCACAGCGGACCGGATGGTCTTCTTCAAATACATGGTGAAGGCGATTGCCGAAAAGCACGGCATCCGCGCGACATTCATGCCGAAGCCCTTCTCGCATTTGACCGGAAACGGCTGCCACATGCACGTATCGCTCTGGGACGGGGACAAGAACCTGTTTGAAGACCAAAATGACGGCCTCGGCTTATCGAAAGTAGCCTACAACTTCATCGGTGGCCTGATCGACCACGCGGATGAGATCTGCTCAATCACCAATCCCACGGTCAACTCATACAAGCGGATCAACGCGCCGGTCACGTCTTCCGGGGCGACCTGGGCGCCCAACACAGTGACCTTCGCCGGAAACAACCGGACCCATATGGTCCGCGTCCCGGGCAGCGGACGGTTCGAGCTACGTCTCGCGGATGGCGCAACCAATGCTTACCTGTTCCCCGCGGCTGTGCTGGCAAGCGGCCTCGACGGCATTGCCAACAACGCAGATCCGGGCAAACCACTCGACATTGACATGTATGCGGAGGGTCACAAGGCACCCGCTGACGTTAAGAAGCTGCCGCTCAATCTCTTGGATGCGCTCCGTCTCACCGACGGTTCGGCACTGTTGCGGCGGGAATTCGGTGACGAATTTGTCAACGCTTATGTGAAGCTGAAGACAAACAACTGGAACGAATACTCTCACCAGCTCACGAGCTGGGAACGGGCTAATACGCTCGATTGCTAGTGGCCGGGTCAGCACGAGTTCTCATCCGTGCGGCGGAGAGCAAAGACGAATCAGCCTGGCGAAGCCTCTGGGCCGGGCATATCGACTTCTATCAGGTCGAGGTCCCCGACGCGGTGACCGGTCTTACCTGGTCGCGCATCCTCGCTGAAACCGTTCCGATGTTCGCGCGCGTCGCGGACTACGACGGCAAGGTTGTCGGCTTTGCGATTTCCACGCTCCACCCCTCGACATGGACACCAGACCTGAACTGTTACCTTGAGGATCTCTTTGTTGATCGAGACGCGCGCGGCCACGGCGTCGGACGCGCACTGATCGACGATCTCCTCAAAATGGCCAAGGAGAAGGGCTGGGACCGGGTCTATTGGCACACCGATTCTGGCAACAGTACCGCCCGAGCGCTCTACGACCGTTATACGAAGGCTGACGGCTTCGTCCGCTACCGCATTTCCCTAAGCGACTATGTCAAAGGGGAGTAACAACGAACGCGAATTGATTTGATGGAGGCTCCGGGTCCATGGATCGGTTACTAGAGGCCCGGCATATGCGTCATAAGGCCTTCACCTACACAAAAAGCTCTTACGACCATCCCACCGTTGCTAGCATTCGCTCGTCCTAATTCCGGAAATAGAATGGGAGATCAGCATGCCGCCTACGCCCACTGAGATTGAGACACTCCGCAGTCACTTGAGTAGCAACGGCGTGGCCTACCTGATGGCAAGCTTCGCCGACATGCATGGTGTGTCTAAGACCAAGATGGTGCCGCTCTCTCACATCGATCAGATGATGGCCGGGTCAGAATTGTATACGGGAGCGGCTTTGGACGGCGTTCCTCAAGATGTGAGCGATGAGGAAGTCTCGGCCCATCCGGATCCTCAGTCGTGCATCATATTGCCTTGGCAAACCAACGTCGCGTGGTTCGCATCCAATCTCTGGTGCGAGGGGAAACCCTTCGACGCGTGCAGCCGCAACATTCTTGCGCGCGCCACTCAGGCGGCTGCCGACATGGGATTCGTCATGAACCTCG
The DNA here is from genome assembly GCF_058506495.1 of Methyloceanibacter sp. NCBI lineage: Bacteria > Pseudomonadati > Pseudomonadota > Alphaproteobacteria > Hyphomicrobiales > Hyphomicrobiaceae > Methyloceanibacter > Methyloceanibacter sp. The sequence goes on from NZ_JBZMXT010000012.1 coordinate 30,301, forward strand.
GCATGGAGGCCGAATTCTATGTGTTGAAAGATGGTGAGTCCGATGTCGTCCCAGTGTCGGCCCGCGATACACTCGACAAGCCCTGCTACGACGGTTATGGCGCTCTAGACAATCTTCATTGGCTGTCCGAACTCGTCGACGCCATGGATGATCTTGGTTGGGATGTTTATTCCTTCGACCACGAAGACGGCAATGGGCAGTTCGAAGTCGACTTCCGCTATGCAGATGCGATGACCATGGCCGACCGGTTCGTGTTCTTGCGGATGATGGCAAATGCAATCGCCCAGAAGCATGGCTACTTCGCTTCCTGGATGCCCAAGCCGTTCGCCGATCGTACCGGGTCAGGCGCCCACTACAATATGTCGCTGGAAAGCTTGGAAACGGGCCAAAACCTTTTCAAGGACGATAACGATCCTCGGGGGTGCGGGCTCTCAAACCTCGGCTATCAGTTCGTCGCCGGCGTATTGCGGCATCTGCCGGCAATTAGTGCAGTCGTGTCGCCTACGGTGAACAGCTACAAGCGTCTCATTAAGCAGGGCTCAATGTCCGGCTCAACCTGGGCGCCAGTCTTCGTGTGCTATGGCAACAACAATCGAACGAATGCGCTGCGTATCCCGCTTGGTGGGGGACGCGTTGAGTTACGGGCATCAGACTCCGCCAACAATCCATATCTTGGCGCCGCGATGGTACTCAGCGCGGGACTAGAAGGCATCAGGGAAGAACTAGATCCCGGCGATCCGCATACGGAGAACATGTACAACAAGACCCCTGAGGAGCTGGAAGAACTGGGAATTGCGCTCCTACCTCGGACGCTCGAAGAGGCGATCGACGCCTTCGAAACCGATCCCTTTTCTCGCGCGGTAATGGGTGACGAGATGTTCAAGGCCTATGCCGCATTCCGACGTGAGGAATGGGAGGCCTATCACAACCACGTCTCCGATTGGGAGCAGGACCGCTACCTCAACTTTTTCTGACCATATTACGAGACAACAAATCTTGGGCAGTTCGCTGCCTGCAAAAAGGGCAGCTCGAACCGCAGCTGCAGCCGACTTTGGGCAAGCCGTTGATTCGCCCACTCTCTTCGTGCTGGCACACTCCTTGCTGAGACAAATGCTCGTAAATTCTGTTTCCTACGCGGAAACAGCGTCGCGATGCGAGAAGCGGCGAACGGCCAAGAAAATTGGCCTTATTCGCTCTGAAGGGGGTGTTGCTGATGGAACAGCAAATAGCTGAACTGACAAAGTCGGGCGCGATGCTCGGCACGATCCAACTTGAGATCTTTTATTGGTGGTGTACGGCGATCATGATCCTGATCCATGCAGGATTTCTCGCCTACGAAATGGGAGCATCGCGGGCGAAGAACGTGCTCGCCTCAGGCGTTAAGAACATACTCGCGTTCGCCTTTATCGTTCCCACGTTCTTTTTCTTTGGTTGGTGGATCTACCTCGCCTTTCCAAACGGCTTCATCCCTGTTGAAGCGGGCAATGCTGGCCTTCCGTGGGCGCAGGATATGGGTCCGAACCTCAAAGATAATGCGACCGGCGTTTTCTGGGCGGCCTTTGTCTTGTTCGCCGCGACAACGGCCTCAATCTTCTCCGGCGCCGTTATCGAACGTATTCGGGTTTCGGCGTTCGTGATCCTTGCGATTTCCCTTGGCTCGGGCGCCTGGATCCTGGCAGCATCTTGGGGATGGCACCCGGACGGATGGTTGCTGACAAAGTTTGGCTACCATGACGTTGGCTGCGCCGGTCTCATCCACGTTGTCGCCGGGTTCTTTGCGCTCGGCGTGCTGATCAATCTCGGGCCACGCATCGGGAAGTTCAACAAGGACGGCACGGCGAATGACCTTCGGCCTCACAACATCCCGATGGTGCTGATTGGATTGATGCTCATCATTGTCGGCTTCTTTGGGTTCCTCGGAGGCTGTGCAATCCTAAACCCTGGCGCTCAGTGGACGAACATCTACGGCCAGCCAATGACCCTTTCGGCCTATGCCTTCAATACGCTGATGTGCTTCTCCGGCGGGATTATCGGAGCCTGGATTACGACACGCGATCCGTTCTGGATGATGTCGGGAGCACTTGCCGGCATCTTTGTTGCCGCTGCTGGGCTCGATATCTGGTATCCGCCGCTTGCCTTCCTTCTTGGCATGGTTGGCGGAGCGATCATCAAACCCGGCAACGACTTCTTGGTGAAGATGGGCATTGACGACTCCGTCGGCGCCGTCTCGGTCCACGGATTTGCTGGTGTTCTCGGCGTCATGGCCGTTGGTGTATTTGCCGCTGGGTATCCTAACCCAGGCGATGCTCCGGACACGTCTTTTGTCGGTCAGCTTGTCGGTGTGATCGTGATGATCCTATGCGGGTTCATACCGGGCTACGTCATCTCGCTGTTGCTCAAGTCGATTGGAATCCTGCGAGTGCCGGACGAAGTGCAAGAGGTCGGTCTCGACATTGCTGAGATTCCGTCCAAGGCCTATCCGGAAGCGGCGGGGTACAAGAGCGGAAGCCTGGTACCAGCTGAGTAACCGAGCTGCATCAAACCTAACGATCGAAAGGAGATATCGATGAATAGCAGTCCAGTCACAAGCTGGGAGGATGTGGGCGCCTACTTCACGTTCGCGGACATGCCCGGCGCGCTTTACCTCATTCTCGCACTGGCAGTTCTTGCTTGTGTTCTCACGATCGTCCAAGCGGCGAAGCATGAGACGGAAGCCTTTAAGAAGGTCGAGTATTCCGACTAAGTTAGCCCACCTGGAACGGCGAGCCCCGTTGGCCTCTCTTGGGTCGGCGGGGCTCGTCATTTAGTGGTCCAAAACAAAGGCGAAAGACTGTATCAGAGGTACGCCCATGGACGAACAAGCACCGGCGAATGCAGCCAAGCTCGAGCAAGTTCTCGCGGCGAAGGGCGTTAAGTATCTGATGGCCAGCTTCTCGGACATGCATGGTGTGTCCAAGACGAAAATGGTCCCACTCGATCATATCGGCCAGATGCTAGCGGGCTCGGAACTCTACACGGGCGCGGCCTTGGACGGCGTCCCTCAAGATGTCAGTGACGAAGAGGTTTCCGCGCACCCGGACCCTTCCTCGTGCACGATACTGCCCTGGCAGCGCGATGTCGCATGGTTCGCCAGTGACCTTTGGTGCGAGGGCGCACCTTTTGAGCCGTGTTCGCGCAACATCCTCAAGCGCCAAGTCAGCGCCGCCGAGGAACTCGGTTTTCTCATGCAGTTCGGCATGGAGGCCGAGTTCTTCGTGTTCAAGGACACGGAAAATGGCGGGTACGAGCCGCTCTCTACGCTTCCTCATCTCGACAAGCCTGCCTATGACGCGACAAGGCTCCTCGATAATCTTCCCTGGCTCGCCGACCTCGTTGACGCGATGAACGACCTCGGCTGGGGCGTGTACTCCTTCGACCATGAAGACGGCATCGGCCAGTTTGAGATCGACTTCAATTATGCGGATGCCCTGACGATGGCTGACCGCTATGTCTTCTTTCGCTTCATGGCGAATTCAATCGCGCGGCGCCACGGGGCCTTTGCGACATTCATGCCCAAGCCCCTCGGCGACCGAGCGGGATCAGGCGCTCATTTCAACATGTCTCTCGCCGATATAAAGACCGGCGACAATCTATTCGCCTCGCAGAGCGATGCACGAGGCAACAAGCTCTCGGAACTCGGCTACTACTTTCTCGGAGGACTGCTCCTTCATGTTCCGGCGATCTGCGCGGTGTGCTCGCCGATGGTCAACAGCTATAAGCGGCTGATCAAGCAAGGGTCGATGTCCGGCTTCACGTGGGCGCCCGTGTTCGCATGCTACGGCAACAACAATCGAACCAATTCGCTGCGCATTCCGCTGGCTGGCGGTCGTGTCGAACTGAGGCCGGCCGACAGTTCGTGCAACCCCTATCTTGGCGCTGCCCTTGCGCTAGCAGCCGGGCTAGAGGGCATTCGCGAGAAGATCGACCCGGGCGAGCCCTATCGGGACAATATGTACAAGAAGTCCCCGGAGGAACTGCAAGCGCTCGGGGTCAGCCTCCTCCCTAGAACACTCGAAGAAGCCGTTGAAGCTTTCGAGGCCGATCCTCTTACGAAAGACGTCTTCGGTCCGGCGATGCACGCCGCGTGGATAGACTTTAAAAGAGATGAGTGGTCGAGCTATCATAATCACGTCTCTGACTGGGAACGGGACCGCTACCTCAAATTCTTCTAGGGTGCGCTGTGACCGATGGCGAGATTCACGAGCTTGTTGCCGACTTGAGGCGTCAAGGCGGCGCCCCCCTTCCCGCGGCACGGCTCGTCTACAAGACCTATGGCACGCTGAATGCGACGCGCTCGAACGCGATCCTCTTCCCCACCCGTTTCGGGGGAATGCATGAGCAAAACGAATTTATGATTGGGCCGCGCCACGCGCTCGACACCGAGAAGTACTTCATCATTGTGCCGAATATGTTCGGCAACGGTGCTTCGTCATCGCCAACAAATACGCCCGCCCCGCACGGCGGCGGCGCTTTCCCCAACATCACGATCTACGACAATGTTCGCCAGCAACACCGTTTGATATCAGAAGTTCTGGGCATCGAACGTTTTGCGCTGGTGGTGGGCTGGTCGATGGGCGCGCAGCAAGCTTACCAATGGGCCTCGCTTTATCCCGACATGGTGCCGCGACTGGCATGTCTTTGCGGGACCGCAAAAACGACGGACCACAATCGCGTCTTCCTTGAGAGTCTCCGCGCGGCCATCGAGGCTGATGACTTGTTCCGCGACGGGCACTACGACACCCAGCCGCTCGGCGGCCTTCGCGCCGTGGGCCGCATTTACGCGGGCTGGGCCTATTCGCAGGACTGGTATCGCGCAAAGGGCTATCGCGCGCTCGGGTTTCAGACTCTAGACGACTACCTCACCGGCTATTGGGATGCTCTCTATAAGGAGCGGGACGCCAACAACATCATGGCCATGACGTGGACCTGGATCCACAATGACATCAGCGCCAATGAGACTTTCGACGGCGACCTCGACGCAGCACTAGGGGCGATTACGGCGAAGACCGTGCTCATGCCCGGCATGACCGACCTCTACTTTAGGACCGCGGACAGCGAGGAAGAGCTTCAGCATCTGCAGGATGGTCGCCTTCAAGAGATACCATCGATATGGGGACATATGTGTGGGGCGGGGCAGCACGAGGCGGACACTGAGTTCATTGACCAGACACTAAAGGCCCTACTGGCCTCCTAGGTCGCGTTAACGATGACTGGCACCGACGCTGGTCAGAGCGCTTCGGGGTCCATCAAATCCGGGTTATAGACATGGCTCATCCTGGCGCCATTCCTCTCAAGTCCTTACATCCATGGAGAGAAATGGCCGGCTGGTTCGCCTGACCTTTCCTCATCGTAATGTTCTGAACGATGGGCCTGGATTACCATTGGTTCCAATGATCCAAACCAGACTTAAGATCTTGATGGAACGGCGCTTGAAGAGGATAGAACGTGTGGACTTCAGTGCACGCGGCCTAGGCCCTTATGTTCTTGCACTCGCTGCCCTGTGCGCTTGGGCCTATCCCGCAGCCCCCGCCGCGGCACAACCCGTGCCGCCGGTCGAGACCGAGACTGTCCGAGAGTCGCCAGTGATCAGGAAGCTGGAATTGTCGGGAAGCGTGACCTCGCCCCATCAGTCGCAAATCTCAACATTGGTGCCGGGTCTCGTGAGCAAGGTCCATTTCGACAGCGGCGCCGATGTAAAAGAAGGCGATCTGTTGCTGGAGCTCGATTCTGAGCTTGAAGAAGCCGCCTACGAACAGGCGGCCGCGCAAACCGAGCAGGCGGCCGGCGAGGTCAAGGATGCGAAGCGCCGCTTAGATATTGCCGCCAGTCTCGCAAAACGGCAGTACGGACCGCAGAACGAAGTCGACGCGCGCTCCGCCGAAGTCGAGATTGATGTTGCTACTCATGACGGGTACCGAGCCGAACAAAAACGCCGGGCGGTCATCCTCGACCGGCACAAGCTGAAAGCGCCCTTCGACGGGGTGATTTCGAAGCGCATGGTCGAAGTGGGCCAATGGGTCACGCCTGGGACTGCCGTGTTCGAGCTGGTCGCAATGAAAAACTTCCGCATCGACGTGCCGGTCCCGCAATACTATTACGCACGCCTGCGCGAAGGCGCCGATGTCGCCATCGAAGTCGACACACTCCCTGGCGAAGAGATTCCCGCCAAGATCGGCGCCCTGATCCCGGTCAGCGATCCGGACGCACGGACATTCACGCTGCGCGTTTTGCCCACACGCGACAATATCCCCATCGCGCCGGGCATGTCGGCCCGGGTGCTCGTGGATCTCGATACGGGCGCGCACGATGTGGTCGTGAGCAGGGATGCACTGATCCGATATCCTGATGGGCGGATCACGGTATGGGTCGTCAATACCGAAGGCGACAAGATGAGTGTCACCGAACGGCGCATCGAAATCGGGCTTGCTTTTGACGGCCTAGTCCAAGTGCTCTCTGGCCTGAAAGAAGGAGAGCGCGTAGTCGTGCGTGGAAACGAGTCGTTACGTGAAGGCCAAACCGTTCGGCTCGCGAGCTGAGACGCGGGACGAGAGAAGGACCCTAAATGTTTGAGCGTGTCGTCCAGCGTGGAACCCTCGTCACGGTGATGGCGCTCATCGTCTGCGTGCTGGGCATTGTCGCGGCATTTCGCATACCGGTTCAGATGATCCCGGACCTTGAGGTCAGGACCGTGACCGTGCAAACGCGATGGCCCGGCGCAACGCCTCAGGATGTTGAAAAGGAGATCATCATCGAGCAGGAGGAGTACCTCCGCTCGATCCCAAGTCTAGAGCGGATCATCTCACGCTCCTCCAGCGGCGAGGCTCGGATTGAACTCGAGTTCCCGTTCGATATCGATCTCAACGAAACTCTTATCCGCATCAACAACGCGCTGAGTCAGGTTCCCTCGTATCCGGAAGACGTGGACCAGCCTCGCGTGCGCGCAAGTTCCTTCAGCGCCAACGCCTTCATGTATCTCCGGGTCACCCCGCTGACGGGCAATCCGCGCCAGCTGGATCTGCCGATGATGCGAGACTTTATCGACGACAATGTGCGGGCACGGCTCGAGAGCGTCACGGACGTGTCAGACGTCGGCCTTTGGGGTGGCGCCGAGAAACAGATTCAAATCCTGTTCGATCCTTCAGCACTGGCGGAGCGCAAGATATCCGTAACCGATGTCCGTCGCGCGGTTGCGGACCGCAATCGCGATACATCGGGCGGTGAAATAGAAAGCGGCAAACGACGCTACCTCCTACGGACCATTGGACGCTTCGACAATCCCGAAGACCTGAAGGAGCTGATCATCGCGCGTCGAGGCGACAACATTATTCAGCTCGAAGACGTGGCCGAGGTGCGGCTTGGCCATTTTGAGATCTATACGCGCGCTTTTCTGAATGAAAGACCCGGCATCTTCCTCTCCGTCCGCCGTGAGGCTGGCTCCAATGTCATCGCCATCAAGGACGCAGTTGTGGAAGAGATCGAGGCGATCAACCGCGAGATTCTGATCCCGGCGGGCATGGAGCTGCAACTGACGGCGGACGATGCGACTTACGTACAGTCCTCAATCCGCAATGTTTGGACCAATCTTTCTATCGGCGCGGCACTGGCAACGCTGGTGATGTTCCTATTCCTGCGCTCGGCTAAAGCCACGGTGATCGGCATTATCGGGATCCCAATCTGTACCATTGCCGCGTTCATCGGGTTGCTGTTAGCGGGACGGACCATCAATGTGATCTCACTGGCCGGAGTGGCCTTCGCCATCGGCATGACTCTCGACAACACGATTGTAGTACTCGAGAGCATCGACCTGGAACGGCGACGTGGACTAGGGCGTCTCAAAGGAGCCGTCGAAGGCGTGCGCAAGGTATGGCCCGCTATTCTTGCCTCGACGCTCACGACGATTCTGGTCTTTGTGCCCATCATCTTCATTCAAGAGGAAGCCGGTCAGCTTTACTCGGATATCGCAATCGCGATTTCGGCTTCGATCCTGGCTTCCATGATTGTGGCAATCACCCTTGTTCCGACTGCCGCGGCCCATTTCGACCTAAAGCCGAAGGACAATAAGGCTGTGGATGCTGCGGACGGCGCCATTGTGAAGGGCGTCGGTTGGTTGATGGCCACCGCATTTAGGCGTGCGTTGACCATCTTGGGTGTCACTGCCGCGAGCGCCGCGATCATCCTGTTGCTGACACCGCCGGCGGAGTACCTGCCGGAGGGCGAGGAGCCCAAAATGTTCGCCCGGCTCAATGCTCCGCCCGGGTACAATCTCGAAACGATGGAGGATATCGGCAAGGACCTTCAGGATTGGCTCTTGCCTTTCGTGGACGACGACCCTGAGCGCTTCCAGCGCGGCGAAGCGGACGTACCGGCGATAAAATACTTCTTTCTGATGGTCCAGGCGGACGGCATCCTCATAATTGCCGAGACCGTGTCACCTAGAGACATCGGTAAGTTCATGGCTGCGGTGCGCGAACGGTATCAAACCTATCCGGGGATGCGGTCGTTTGTTTCGCGCGGCTCGATCATCACCAGCAACGATGGCGGTACACGGAGTGTCAGCCTCGATATCGCGGGCCCCAGCCTCGAAGAAGTCTACGCCGTGGCGGGCAGCGCTTACCGGCGCGCTGGCGAGATCTTCGACAATCCACGCATCCAGGCCGAACCGTCGACCCTGACGCTGTCCCAACCGCTCATCGAGATTCGCCCGAAGTGGGAACGTGCCGCAGAACTTGGGATGACAGCGGCCGATGTGGGTTTCACCGTGGCCGCACTGACGGACGGGGCTTATGTGGGTGAGTTCTTCCGAGGCGACGAGAAACTCGACATTTACTTCTACAGCAAGGATGGGCTGCGAACTTCAGTCGACTCGCTCCCGCAAATGCCAGTCTACACGCCGCAAGGCACGATCGTACCGCTTTCCTCCGTGGCCGAAATCAGGGAGACGGTGGACACAAGCACGATCCGTCGGATCGACGGCCGCCGAACGGTGACGCTGAATATCATTCCGCCAGACGACGTCGCCCTTGAGACCGGCGTAGCCATGGTCCAGGAGCAGTTGATCGACCATCTCAAGCGCGCAGGCGAGGTGCCCCTCGAGGTGACGATGACCATCTCCGGGGCGTCGGATGACCTTGACGCCACACGCGATGCGCTTGCGGGCAACTATCTCGTGGCCGTCGCTATCATCTTCCTCTTGCTCGTCGCGATCTTCACCCATTGGGGGTATCCGCTCCTGATCATGACGACGATCCCGCTAGGTGTCGCCGGCGGACTTGTGGGACTCGCATTGATGAATTGGGTGGGGACGCTCATGCCGCGGTTCGGCCTGGACCCGCTGGTTCAGCCTTTCGATATGATCACCATGCTCGGCTTCCTCATTCTTATGGGCACCGTTGTGAACAACCCAATTCTGATCGTGGATCGAGCGCTGTCGAACCTGCGTGAGAAGTCGATGCACGCACGGGAGGCTGTAATGGAAGCCGTCGCCTCGCGGCTTCGGCCCATTGCCATGTCGACGGTCACCACGATCTGCGGCCTCGCGCCTCTCGTGTTCATCCCCGGTGCGGGCACCGAACTCTATCGCGGGGTAGGTGCGATCGTGCTGTTCGGCATTTTGGGGACAGCAATCGTAACGCTAACCTTCTTGCCAGCGCTGTCGATAACCGTGTTCCGGCTTGCGGGGTATGGAAAGCAATCCGACGCGCGCGCATCCGCGACGGCTCCCACCCCAGCGCCGGGGGAGTAGAGTTTTTTGCGGCCATGGGCCGACTTGGCATGAGTGGCGCGCCGGGGAAGATTCGAACTCCCGACCCCTAGATTCGTAGTCTAGTGCTCTATCCAGCTGAGCTACCGGCGCAAAAGCCATGGCACCGCAGTGGCTTAGCGGTGAGGCCAATAATGAGCTGGCCGTCACCGGCTGCCCAAGACCCGCCTACCTAATACCTCGGGACATTGATGGCAAGGGCGTTGCGCGAAACGCGCGGCTCACGCACAACTCAACATGTTTTTCGGTTATTCTTGACGCAACCACTGCAAGGGAGGAGTACGATGACCCAAACGATCTCGAAGTTGGCAGCCTTGATCGCAGCAGCTGCACTAGCGCTAACCGTCGCCGCCTGCGATGCCCCGAGCGAGGGCGATGCCGGTACGGAAAGCAGCAGCTTCGTCGGCAGCTACACCACAAAGGACACGCAGGGCAATGATATGTCCGTGATGCTCGATGAAGAGGGATCGGCCACCGGCAAGCGCGCCGATAAAGAGCTGTCAGGCTCGTGGAAGGTCGAGGGCGACACCGTGTCCATCAACTGGCAGGACGGATGGGTCACGAAGATCACCAAGAAGGGTGAAGGCTACAGCAAGACGGCTTTCAAGGACGGCAAGGAAGAGGGCAGCGCGGTCGCGGCGGAAAAAACCCAATAACGTCGCCCAAATTCAGCACGGCTGAGGACTAGGCACGACGGCGGCGTGCGCGCTCCAGTTCCACGACCACGTCGGGAATTGTAACGCGGAAGGTGGCGCCGCCGTCGTTGCTCACAAGTTCAATCTGGCCACCGTGCGCCATCGCCAATTCGGCTGAGATCGCCAGTCCAAGGCCCGTGCCGCCCTTGCGCGCGACACTCTGAAAGGCCTGAAACAGGCGCTTCCGCGCTTGCTCCGGAACACCGGGCCCCGAATCCGCAACGTCGATCGTCACGACAGCGCCATTCCGCCGCGCGAAAACGCGGATTAGCCCAATGCGGTCCGGTTCGCTCTCTAGAGACTGAACTGCGTTGCGGCAGAGATTTGCGAGAATCCGGTAGAGATGATCTCGATCGGCGTCGACCTCGAGCCCCTCCTCCAGATCCGTCTCCCAATCAATTGCACCTTCGCGCGGCAGACCGAGCGAATCGCCCACCTCACCAACAAGAGGAGCAAGAGGGAAACGTGCGCGATTGGGAGGCGACTCCTGGGCTTGTCCGAAATCCAGCGTCTGCACGCAAAGGCGAATTGCGCGGTCAAGGGATGCGATCAACTTCGGAACCAGACGCTGGACAGTTGGGTCCCTGACTTCCGCGAGACGATCGGAGAGAAGCTGTGCGCTCGACAGCATATTGCGCAAGTCGTGACTGATCTTGCTGACGGCCAATCCGAGCGCCGCAAGACGTGTTTTCTGCGACAAGGTTTGCGAGAGCTCGTTTTGCATCGCGGCAAGCTCACGTTCTGCCGTGCCGATCTCATCGCGCCGTTTGGATGGGGCGATGATACGGCTGCGATCCTCGGGATGTTCGGCAAACCGCACCATGTTGCGGGTGAGTTGCGTCATCGGCTTTACGAGCAGCCAGTCAAGCGCCAAAAAGACCAAGGTTGCGGTGATAACGGAAATCAAGATCGATAGGCCGAGAATATCGAGCCCGAATTTTACCATTGCGGCCTTGAGTGGCGCTTCGTCCAGCACAACATCGACCATCTCGCCCGGACTCAATTCAGGCTCACCAACAACGCGGATCACACGGTTCCCGGGCGTGACATAGACCATCAGAGCGTCGGTAATGAGCTCAGCCCAAGACGCATCGCGCAAATCATAGGTCTCAACCTCCTCCGGTGTCTCCAACCGCACGATCAGCGCGCGCTTGTCTTCGTGCTTTACGGAGATGGCCTTGACTCCTGCACGGTCAAGAAGCTCCTCTCGCAGCTTGGCGGGAAGGCGGCCGTCCGGCGCCGCCTCGGCTGCTACCGACGCGATTTGTGCCGCTTGCAACCGCTCCATGAGCCATTGGTGGCGAAAATTCGAGACGGACGGCACGAAGACAAGCACTTCTGCGACCATCACAAACAAAATGGTCAGCAAAAGGAGCTTCGTTGACAACCCAGCTACAGCCCGGGTGACCCGTGTGGAAGCAAGTTTCTTGCGCTCAGTCTCGTCGTTCACTGGCTCGCTCTTTTTCAAGGCGCACACACTCAGGCGGCGGCCTGCGACACGCGCCGACATCATACTCGCAATTGAGGCAATAATCTTCGCGTTGTGAGCCGTGTTGCCTATCAATTCGTAGGATCGTCGGAGATAGATCAAGACGAGTTATCCAAGCTTGCGCAACAGCCCAATGATCCAGCGCAGCCAACGCTTATGCAGCATTGGCCGATAGAATGAGAATGCCACGCGCTTGGAAATCTCTGAGAACGTCGGATAAGGCAGAACAAGCGAGGTCAGATCGCCAATGCGCATCTCCTTCGCAATAGCGACAATCCAAAGCTGCAGCAATTCACCCGCCTCAGGTCCGACAATCGTAGCGCCCAGCACCGTACCGTCTTTTTTTGTGATGACCTTGATGAAGCCCTCCGTCTGGCGTTCGCACTGGGCTCTATCGTTATCTGCAAACGGCCAACGATAGATCCGAATTCGGCGTGACTTCTCGTGCGCCTCTTGCTCGGTCAATCCGACCTGAGCGAGTTCGGGGTCGGTATACATGACCCGTGGAATATGCATGGCGCTCACATCGGGCTTCAGCCGGAATAGCGCGTTCTTGATCACGATACTCGCGTGGTAGTTGGCAAGGTGCGTGAACTGCTGACCGCCAACCGCATCGCCGATGGCATAGATCTTCCGATTGGACGTCTTGAGTTGTTCGTTGACCTTGATGCCGCGATCCGTATGGGTAACGCCGGCGCGATCGAGGCTGAGGGCTTTCAAATTCGGCCGCCGGCCAATGGCCACCAATAGATGTGAGCCCTTGACGATGACATTCTCATTACCCTGTTGGAAATGTACCGTTAATCCTTGGACTGACGGCTCCACTCGCTCGACGCGCGTGTGTGGATACATCGCTACTCCGGACTCCTCCAAGCGCTTGAGCACGACCTGGGCCGCCTCGGGGTCCTCTTTTGTGATGAAGTCTCCGGTATCGAAGATACTCACCTCTGCACCGAGCATGTTGTAGGCTTGGCCGAGCTCCAAACCGATCGGTCCGCCGCCAAGCACAATCAGGTGCTGTACTCTTTCTCCCAGATCGAAAATGGTCTCGTTTGTGAGATAGGGCACCTCATCAAGGCCGGGGATCGCAGGCACATTAGGCGTGCCGCCAGTCGCAATCACGAAACGCCGAGCCTTCACAAGCACCGGCCCGGCTTCAAGCGTGTCCTTGTCGAGGAAACTTGCTTGCGCCTTTATCACCCGGACGCCAAGACCGGTGAAGCGCTCGAGGGAATCGTTGGGTGCGATATTCGCAATTGCCCGATGCACATGATCGTGGACAGCGCGATGATCGATTTGGGCTTCGAGAACGTCAATACCGAACGTTGAGGCAGTCCGGACCGCATCCGCGCGTTTTGCGGCCGCCAGCAGAGCCTTCGAGGGGACGCAGCCATAGTTCAGGCAATCGCCCCCCATGAGGCCTTTCTCGACGAGCACAACGGAGACCCCCAACTGAGCAGCGGCGGCGGCCACCGAAAGGCCACCTGAGCCCGCGCCAATAACGCACAGGTCAGGCGTTAGCTCTTCTTCCATTTTTGCCCTGTTTCCCCTTGCGCCGATCCGGTCGGCCGCATCAGTCAGACAGTCCGCCGGCCCAGCTTTTTTGCCACGACAGGAATGAGTGCCACCACGCCCAACGCCACGACTGCAATAATCACATCCGCGGTCAATAAGCGCCCCGGATCAATCCCGAACATACACGAGTCATGACCGCCCTCCCCCGCCTTTGCAAGGCAGGATTGGTATGCGGCCTGCTGTGAGTCGATGACACTGTCGAGACCATTGCCAGCGAGCGCGAAGGCGAACGTAGCGGGGATAATGCCGACTGCCGTTGCCAGGACATAGGTCCAAAAGGAAACGCCTAAGAGGCCCGGCGCGATGTTCACGAGCCAGAACGGAAAGACGGGGATCAGACGGAGAAATAGGAGATAGCTGAGAGCGTCTTCGCGAAAGCCCTCGGCAAAGCGCTGCAACTTGGGGCCGGCCTTGGCGATCAAGACGTCGCGGAGCGCACTTCTGGCAACCAAAAAGATGATGGTCGCTCCGATCGTAGCCCCAACGACAGAGAGAGCGCCGCCAACAAGCCAACCGAAGAGAAAGCCTCCCGCAATCGTGAGGACGACACCCCCAGGGATCGAAAGCGCAATGATCAGGGCATAAAGGACCGTAAATGCGGTCAGCGCGACCACGTAGTGCTCACCTATCAGCGTCCGCAGCCCATCCCGGTTCACCGCCAGGTGTTCCAGAGACAGATAGCGATGCAAGCCCGAAGTCACGACCAGGACCGCAACCGCAGCCAAAAGCAGCAGCGGCCAAAGCCGCTTCAGCCAATTTGTCGCCCCCCAGGTCATGTCTTCTACCCGCTCCATGCCGACCGGCACTCCTTCGTGCAAATTAAAACGCCCGCCTTTCCGGCCTCTCATAAATAGGACCTATTAAACCCATCGGGGAATGCTCTGTCGCAGTCTTGTGATAGACCGTCAGGGTCTGTGAAGGGTTTTATCAACGAACGAACCATTTTTGGGGTTTTTTCTTGCCTATGAGGGACCAAAAGACGCCCAGTTTGTTGACTTGCTGGCGTACCAGACCTATAAGCCGCTCCGAACCATTTGGCCTCCGAGGCCCGAATTCCTGAGTGAATTGCGAGGACGGAAGGCAGGAGAAAGTCCGTGAAACGCACCTATCAACCCTCGCGGCTCGTCCGCAAACGGCGCCATGGTTTCCGCGCGCGTATGGCCACCAAGGGCGGCCGCAAAGTCATCGCGCGCCGGAGAGCCAAGGGCCGCAAGCGCTTGTCAGCTTAGGCGGAGATAAGCCGCCTCCCCCGGTGACGGCCATCGGACGTCTCAAGACCCGTTCAGAGTACGTGTTCGTGAAGGGCGGAACGCGCTTCGCGACACCTTCGCTCGTCCTCCAGGCCCGGCGGCGATTGCCTAATTCCTCTGAGAACAGCGAACTTGCACGGTTCGGCTTTACCGCGACCAAACGTCTCGGCGGTGCGGTGACGCGCAACCGCGCGCGACGGCGACTGAAGGAAGCCGTACGCCTCACGGCCGCCGATCAGGCCGTCGAAGGCTATGATTATGTGTTGATCGCACGCGGGGGCGCGGTACAACGGCCCTTCACCGAGGTGATCAAGGATCTTCAGCGCGCGATGACCAAGGTGCACGAGCCCTCTTCAGGCAAGCGGCACCGCAAGCCCCCTTCGGCCTAGCACCGATTGGACGAACCGAGCACGACAACAGCCACCGGGCCAAAGACGACATGGACGAGAACAACCGCAACTTCATCTTGGCAATCGTGCTGTCGATGACCGTGCTTTTCGCCTGGCAGTTCTTCTTTGTACCAACGCCCCCGCCCAGGGAGCAGCAGACGGCCCAAACCGAGCAGGCTCAAAAGACCGGCGAACAAGGGCCTCCGTCTCCATCCGCAATCGGTCAGGCGCCGCGCCCGAGCACGGGCACCGCCCCGCAGCCCGAAGGCGCTCCGACGGGAATGACGAGGGCGGCTG